>NZ_JAMPJZ010000008.1:0-121091 GCF_039961835.1 Trichocoleus sp. ST-U1 | reverse complement strand
ATCACCTTCTGACGCAGGTCATAACTATAGGGGTTTGCCATGAGCAGCTTGAATAACTTCAGGACAACAGGTGATCTCTACTCTACGTCCTAACTATCTTGGCGGTTGCTATATCTTCGATTTCCTTATCGCTTAACCGCTAAGGTCAATCCATCTGCTATGGGGACGAGACTGATAGAAACTCGTTCGTCGCGGTGCAATTTTTCGTTCAAAGCTCGGATATTCTGGGTACTGTTATCCCGATCTTGAGGATCGGCAACTCGTCCACTCCACAAGACATTATCGATGGCAATTAAACCACCGGGACGCACCAGCTGGAGCGATCGCTCATAATACCCGTCATAATTACTCTTATCAGCATCGATGAACGCAAAATCAAACGTTTGTGCCTCCCCCTGTGCCAATAGCCGATCCAGCGTTTCCAGCGCCGGTGCGATTCGCAGATCGATCTTGTCCGCCACCCCAGCTTCCTGCCAATAGCGCCGCGCTACCGAGGTAAACTCTTCACTGACATCGCAAGCAATAATCTTGCCGTCTGGGGGAAGTGCCAAAGCCACGCACAAAGAACTGTAGCCAGTAAATACGCCCACTTCCAAGGTTTTCTTTGCCCCCATTAGCTGAACCAACAGCGCCATAAATTGCCCTTGTTCTGGGGAAATCTGCATCCTGGCGTAGGGATGATTGGCCGTTTCTTCCCGCAGACGGCGAAGAATCTCTGGTTCTCGCAAGGATGAAGAAAGTAGGTAATCGTAAAGCTGGTCATCTAACCCTAGGGCCTTTTTTGACATGATGGATTTAGAACTCGAAGAACGCACACAGCCTATCCTATCGTTCTGGTTGTGATACGTAGGAAATAGAGGAGAAGTTAAACGCCATGCTGCGAATTATTTTGACAGTGATTTTGCTGGGACTGCTGACAGCTTGCGGCATTGGTGTACCCGCACCAGGTGGTCAACTGGTACAGAAAGCGATCGCGCTTCAAGTCAGCCAAACCCAAAAGCAGCTGAGTCAGCAGTTATTCCAGCAACCCTCTAGCTTTGAAATTGCTCAAATACGAGTGACTCACGAGGAACCTTTGTTGATTCAAAAGTTACCTGCCTACCACATCCAAGGCACCTACAACTTTACCCTGCAACGTTCCAACCATCAGGTAACTCAACAACAAAACCACTTTGATATCTACTTGCAACGCCAAATCGAAGGTAAAACTTGGCGTCTGGCGATTCCCCAATCTACTAGCACAAACACTGAACCGACTTGGCGCACTTGGTTGATTCAATAAACTGATTTTGAGCCATCAATATTTAATAAATTTCTGTTTATCCGGTCCCATCGTTTTCTGCAATAACAAAAAAACCAAATGCTTCAATTAACGCTTCCATACAGCCTGTACTGCCATAGGGATAGGCGTAAGAGTAAAATTCAAGCCTAGCTTTATCCGCAGAAATCATCCGACAGGCAGTTAGTTGGTACTCACCATCTTTGAAGGCATAAATCATAGACTCAAAATCCCACGGAGTTTCTAGGCTAGGGTCAGTCCACCTCTGTTCCACAGGAGTGGCAAACCAGCGACGGTAATGTTCAACCCGTTCGTCTTCAGTAGGCCACCAAAAATGGGATAATGCTTCATCATCAAAAAAGGTCAGCCAATCTTTGTCATCGCGCCATAAATTTGCATCTTTGTCTTTCTTAATCTCATAAAAAACTCGACAAAGGGCATCGAATCGGTCCCGCTTATTTACTTGAAACTTCACAAATTCACCAATCTCATCCTTCATTTTCTTTCCTTCGCGTTCTTTGCGTCTTCGCGGTTAAAAAATCCAACTCATGTGAAAGTTGCCAAACTATCACAAACCGCTCTATTACCGCAGCTATCTCCAGCCACGATTGAGGCAATTCCTTCAGGCAGAGATGACTGAGATGTATTTCAACTTTATTGGTTTCAGCGTGGGATTAGTGGTTTTAGTGCTGGTCGCTTTTGGTGTAGTGCAAGGCTTAAATGTACCAGCAGGTAATTTTATCGATTGGGTAATTGGTGCGGCGAGTTTTTGGTGGCTGCTGGTGATTGTGACAGTTCCGTGGAATATCCACTTTGACGCGAAAGAAGTCATCGCAGAAGCAGCACTGTCAACCGAAAAGGGAATTGCGATTGATGAGAAACAAGTTAAGTATGCCAAAGCGATCGCAAATCGGTCATTTTGGGTAGCGATCGCGCTCCATTTTCTCTCTGCTGCTGGTCTTTATACGCTAGCTGTAACCGGCATCAGTGCCGTTGGATACGTCAGTTCCGGTGCCGCTTTACTATTAACGGCTTTGCGTCCCGCCGTGCGAACCTACGAATATTTAGCCGCCCGGTTGTCGATGATTCGCCAAGAATTTCAGTATCCCCGCCAAGATATTTGGGAACTCCGCAACCGCTTTGATAATTTAGAGTATGCCGTCAGGCAATTAGAAGCGCAAATGAATCCTGAAGATCCATATTCTTTTGTCGCCACTCAACAGCGAGCGGGCGATGAAACTCGCAAAGAATTAGCCCGCGTGAATGCCACAATTGAAGAACTGCGAGCCACAAACCAAGCCGATCACGAGCGCTTATCCAGAGAAGCGAAAAATGCGATCGCTCAACTCAGCGCAGATGGGCAATTTCTCGACCACGTCCGCGAAATTATCCGCTTTTTCAAAACCGCCTAATCAGAAGAGAGGGAGAGGGCTGAGGGCTGAGGGCTGAGGGCTAAGGGTGAGGACTGAGAAGGGGGAGAGGTTTGAGGGCGAGTAGAAGCACGCGAGATATGAAACAGTAAGAGAGTTGAAGTTAACTTATTGCGCCCAAGGCTAAAGTGTTGAATCTGGAGTTCTGTTGTCTCTCCCTTATCCCTTGTTAATACCTCAGCCCTCAGCTCCCTCATTCACGCCCTTATCTAGGGGTTTTTTGTGAACTGGAGCCTCTCCCCTCCTCAGCCCTCAGTCCTCAGCCCTCAGTCCTCAGTCCTCTCCCCTCTCCCTTCTCCCCTACTCAATCCTTACAAGAATCCCGCTGACTCATACAGCCTTCTGAGAGTTGCCTCAATCTTAGTCCCGTACTGCGGATCTGCTGCCCACCGTCCGCTCAACTGAGAAATCAGCGGCGCGACGCCCCGCGTCACAAAGCGAAAGCGCGGATCGACCAGTTCCTGCACCAAAGGCTCCAAACTCGCGTAAGCTTTCAAGTGTTGGATATGGGCGCGGACACCAATTCTGGCGCTGGGGAAGGTCGCGCTCTCAGAAGCTCCGCCGATCGATCCCAAAGCGGCAAAATTATTTTGGCTGGGCTTAATGTCACCCCCAAAGCGCAAAAAGCCGGTTTCTACACACATTTGACAGAAAGCAATGTCATAGTTGACACCCTCAATTGTGGCTTCTTCCCGGTAAAGTTTGGGTAAGTCGGGAAACTGGGCAAGGGCGTTCTCGTTATTGGCTTTGAGGAACATAATCATCTGTACCTCGGAGGTATTGCCATATCCCATAATCCGGTCTAGTTGACCGGGACAAATGGGTAAAATGGAGCGCAAAGACAGGGTGCGGGTGGCGCTATCCCAACCAACCGAGATATTAAAAGGTCGAAGTTCAATAGCTTTGATATAGACGACACCTCGGTAGGACACGCGGCGGACTGAGGTGTTATTTGTCAAGTCAATTGAGAGCCTATCCACCAGGTCAATAGGGATGTAGGCGTTGCTATTGATGAGAACGCCCTTCTCCCCATAGACCTGGTTATTAATGTTGATATTGATGGAAGGATAGGTGGGGGAAGTGCCTGGATCGGGGGTGGGAGTACCGCCTCGGCTCCAAGATGCCAATCCGTCTGCAATTCCTAGCGCGATGTCGCGGCGGCGATTCTGAATTAAGAATCGGTCATCTGGGTTGGTGAGATAGCCAACTTCCATCAGCAGGGAGGGAATAAAAGTGTCGCGGCAGAAGCTCAGACGTCCGACGCCGGTGGCGGTGTCTGGTTTGACTCCCCGGCTGGGCAGTTGGGGAACGCGGCGCAAAAGCGCCAAAAGTAGCAGTTCGGCATTCTGCTTGCGTTCCTCGTTGCTGGAAATGTAGAAGACCGTAGCGCCACGAGTCGCCGGGTTAGAATAGGCATCGGCATGGATTTCTAGCGCCACGTCGCCGCTCCGAGAGCGGGCGTTGATCCAGGAAATCGACTGCGTTGAGTTCTGATCGTCTGGGACAGAAAGAACTTCAAAACCCCGCGATCGCAGTTCGGGTACAATCTGGTCGCGCAGCAGAATCATCTCTTGAGCCTCTGTGGTGCCACCTGCTTGCCCTCCTGGCTCTCCAGCACCATGACCGGCTGAAATAAAAATTCGTCCCATCTTGAAGGATTCCCCCAGCGCTAAAAGTAATCTATATTAATCAACCACGATAAGGATTTCCGGGTGCTACGGCTAGTCCAACTTAACGCTTCCTCTTTGAGAACAGCGAATAAATTGTTCCAGACACATATATTAATGGGTACTAAGAAGAAGAAACTGTAAGATTTTCGGTATGGTAGAGCTGGAAATCATCAATTCATCCCCATAGATGAACAAAATCGTTGAAGTCTTACCAGATAAAACGGCGCTGATTGAGCGATCGCTCCAAGTGTGCGTTGAGCAAATTCACGCCACAATCGAACAGCGATCGCTCTGTACTATCGCCTTATCCGGTGGTAGCACCCCCAAGCCGTTGTATGAAGCGATCGCGACCCAAAATTTGCCTTGGGATAAAATTCACATATTTTGGGGCGACGAACGCTACGTGCCGCCAGACCATCCTGATAGTAACCAAGGGATGGCGCGGAGTGCATGGCTGGATAAAGTAAATATCCCAGCCGCCAACATCCACCCCATGCCAACCGATGAAGCCGATCCATCTGTTGCAGCGGATAAGCACGAACAACACATCAGGGAGTTTTTTCAAGTTCAACCCGGTGAATTTCCAGCGTTCGATCTCATTTTGTTAGGGATAGGAGACGACGGACACACAGCTTCTCTGTTTCCCCACACAGAAGCACTGAATGTACGCGATCGCCTGATTACCGTCGGCAACAAAGATGGGCAACCCCGGATCACCTTCACGGCACCCCTAATTAACCATGCTCGGTGTGTCATATTTGTGGTTGCCGGTGCGAGTAAACGACCTGCTCTCGCTCAGGTTTTTGCTCCTACCGCTGACGACCAAACCTATCCCAGTCGGTTAATCCAGCCCCAAGGCGAACTTTGGTGGCTTTTTGATGAGGCTGCCGGTCTTGAATTAAGCCGGTCTTGAACTAGCTGGTCTTAAACTAAAAAGTTAAGACGCCTCGCCATTCAGACTATATTTGAATTTCCACCTTCCACTCCCATCTCTAGGAGGGATACAGCCTGCAAGGAGGTTTTATGATTGTCTGCCCGAATTGCAATCACCAAAATCCTGATGGAGCAGCCCAGTGTGAGGCTTGCTACACCCCCTTACCCGCCACCACCGCTTGTCCCAACTGTGGCGCACCCGTCCAAACCGACGCTACCTTCTGCGGTCAGTGTGGTTCTAACCTGCGACCGAGCAGTCCAGGTGAGGTAGGGGCATCGACAGGACTAGACCCGTTCCCCGGCGTACCGGACTTAATGGCACCCGATCCGCTGGTGGCACCCGATCCTTTAGTGGCTAGCCCTCAATCATCAATGCCCAGCTCTAGCCCGGATGTACCCGCTCCGGTGGCACCCGTTCCAGCTACAGTGGTCAGTCAGCCACCCGCACAGGAGCAAGCAAGCGTTACCCCCCCGGCGGCTTCTAGCAGCACTCCACCCGCGTCCGCAGCAACTTCTGGTAGCTCAAAAACGCAGCTACAGCAGCAGAATGCCCGTTTGCTGCACGTCCAAACGGATACGATGATTGAATTGCCAGCACAACTGTCGGTGATTCACATCGGCAAGCCAAACGACCAGATTCCACCTGATATTGATGTTTCAGGATTCCCCAATTCCGAGATTGTTTCTCGGATTCATGCGGATATCCGTGTGGAGGGAGATGCCTTCTACATCGAAGACGTTGGGAGTGCGAATGGCACCTACATTAACCATAACCCCCTGCCTAGCGGCAATCGGCACCGTTTAAGAACCGGCGATCGCATTGGCCTAGGCAAAGGCGACAAGATGACCTTCTTGTTCCAACTCTCTTAATCCCAGAGGCTGTTCGATGCGATCGCAAAGCCTGAAAAGCCTGCTGCATCGCCTCTTGGGGTGAGGGGTCATGGCAATTGCAGACTGTTTTTTTAAGTGATAGGCTTGAGGGAAACAATTCGGCATCGGACTCAGGTTTATGTAAATTCCACAGTTATATAAACCTGTGATGGGAGAAATTGGGAATCCCGGCGAATCAATTCGGGGGATACACCGACTTGACCCCCTCATGATACGATGCCATTGGTAACACCCGTGGGTGCCTTGGAACTAAAAACGCGAAACCCAGGTGGAACGAGGTCAAAAGGGTTTACAATTCCATCTGCCCACGTTCTACCCATTCGCGGTCTGACTCCAGTCATTGGGGGATTCATTTCAATTCATTGAATGGAGGAAGTCACGTCAGTTGACAGTGTTACGAGTCCCAAGCCTAGAGACGGAAATCTTTAGAATATGTAACATCGGTGATTACCCTGACCCTGCTGCATCCTATCCAATCTATACCAGTTCAGAATTGGACTTTTGAACCCGAATCAGTAGTAATTCGGATTGGACGGTCAACCGAGAATGATGTCATTCTTTACAGTGCGGTTGTTTCTCGACACCACGTCGAGATTCGGCGTAGTGGTTCCGATTGGGAAGTTGTTAGTTTAGGTGCCAACGGCACCTATCTCGATGGAAAACGCATCGACCAAGTGCCGGTGGTCGATGGGATGATTATTCGCCTCGCCAGCTCCGGCCCCCAAATTCAAATTCGGATTGGCTCGGCAGAAACTAAGGCAAGGCTAAATACGGTTGCAGGTAAGCAATCGGTCACTCGAAAGTCTGAAGAGAAATCCAGAGATAGAGAGACTTTCATAGATGCCCGTTCGCTTGAACCAGATGAAAAGAATCAACCAAGCGTGAAGCTGGTTGCTGCTTTGGAAAATCTTGGTAAATCTAAAAAATTACCCTAGGGTTGCCAAGATTTTGTCCTAGGTCTTTACCATCGCAATTCAAGGGTTGTATGGAATACATCCGTAGGGGCATGGCAATCAAAAAGCCCCTACCTAATGGGCGCGGTTAAAACGTAGAGCCGCGATATCTTCCACTCAACTTAAGAAACGCTATAAACAGGTATTGAGCTAGCAATAAGCGAAAATGCCAGTAAAATGCCTATCTCACCACAATGCTATCTCTCAGACAGCGACGGATTGCCGATCTGGAGATAGCATTGATTTTGGCTTGAATTGAAATGGGGGCAGAGGGACTTGAACCCTCACGACCTTTTACGGTCAACGGATTTTCATTCTCTCGCAGCTTTCGCTACTGTCTTTTACGACTTTGAGAATTGGACTCTCCCTTTACCCTCGGCTTGACGTTAGGGTAGCTCCCGTCGAGTCTCTGCACCTTCCAAAGAGTTTTGAAGTTTGGTTTTTGAGTTTTGAGTTTTAAATTCACTCAGTCCTCAGTCCTCAATCTTCAAGCACTGACTTTGGCTTGGCTCAGGATTGCCATGTCTGTTGCCAGATTTAGGTTTCCCTGAATTTGAGAGCCGTCACTTGACAGATTTCTCCATCAAGGCTCAGTTTTCTAAGTCCGTAGCGTCTGCCATTCCGCCATGCCCCCCCGATGGGGAGAAGTGTCGTTACGTATCTTCTACAAAACTAACTTCATTGTCTATTGCACCATTAAATGGGGACTTTATGCAACTATTCCTTTAGTAGTCTCACTAATTAAGCGGCTGATTCCAGCAAACGGTAAAATATGGACAGTTCGTCGGGTGTCTAAACGGAGAGTTCTCTGTTGGGAGACTTTTTGTGTTGATGTCCGCGCCGGGACGCCGGTACTCGCGCTCGTTCTTCTACTGCCAGAAAAAATTATGATGGTTGCGATATTGTATCTAGTTTTGAGTGGAGCCTACCTGGTAGTGATTCCCTTCGCCCTGTATGCCTACCTGCAACAGCGTTGGTATGTTGCTAGCTCCTTTGAACGGAGTTTCATGTATTTCCTGGTTTTCTTTTTCTTCCCAGGTTTGTTGCTCCTCAGCCCATTTTTGAATTTTCGACCCAAGCGGCGGCAAGTTCAGAGTTAAGGTTTGTCGTTGGGTAAGCGCTAAATGCGACGAATTGACATCATTGGAATTGGCATCGGCGTCTTTGCCGCCGGTGGAATTGTGTATTTGCTGTTGCTGGTGGCTGGGCTAGATAGCCTGGAAGCGGGGATTTGGAGTCAAGTTTTCCTAGTGGGCGGGTTGGTTGGCTGGCTGCTGACCTACCTGTTCCGAGTCGGAACGAAACGGATGACCTATAACCAGCAGCTCAAAGACTATGAAGAAGCCGTTTTACAAAAGCGACTGGAAGAATTGACGCCAGAAGAACTGGCTCAGCTGCAAGCTGAAATCGAACGGGAAAACAAATTAAAAAAATAGCTGATAGCCGTTAGCGGTCAGGTGTGTAGGGGCACGGTAATGCTGTGCCCGTATAAGAGCCTGTAGTTTCTTGTTTGCCCCTGACTGCTGATCCGTGAATTGCTAACGCCCGAAGTGCCACTGACCACTGACCACTGATTTTTGACAAATGACTTCAATTTCCGAGTGCTTTGAGTCTCTCGCGCGTCGCTCTGAATGTGCCTTAATTCCCTTTATCACGGCGGGAGATCCGGATCTGGAGACCACGGCTAAGGCGTTAAAAGTTCTTGATGCCGCCGGTGCTGACATGATTGAACTGGGCGTTCCCTATTCAGATCCGTTGGCAGATGGACCCACGATTCAAGCTGCCGCGACTCGCGCCTTGCAACGGGGAACCCGCTTGGAACAGGTAATAGAGATGGTATCCGGGGTTAGCAAAGAGGTGCGATCGCCTATCGTCCTATTTACCTACTACAACCCGATTCTAAACCGAGGCATTGAACCGTTCTTCAAGCAGATTGCGAATGCTGGGGTGCGGGGATTGGTCGTGCCAGATTTGCCATTGGAGGAGTCTTCCAACCTGCTGCAAACTGCTGCCAGTATGGGAATTGATGTAATTTTATTGGTCGCGCCTACCAGTTCTCCAGAGCGAATAGAAGCGATCGCGCGTCAGTCTCAGGGATTCATTTACTTGGTGAGTGTCACTGGCGTAACGGGAATGCGCTCTGGACTGGACTCGCGGGTGCAAGATATCCTCAAGCAGATCCGAAGCGTTACGGATAAGCCCATCGGCATTGGGTTTGGCATCTCCGAGCCAGAACACGCCCGTCAGGTGAAAGACTGGGGGGCAGATGCTGCAATTGTCGGGAGTGCCTTGGTGAAACGTTTGGCAGAAGGAACACCCGAACAGGGACTCGATGCGATCGCTGAGTTTTGCCGGAGTTTGAAAACGGCGATTACAACCTAACCCCGTTTGTAAAGTAGTGAGTTTTAAGTGATGAGTTTTGAATTAAAAAACTCATCACTTAAAATTTTTGTCCGCCCAATTACCGATTAAATAACTAATCGCCACCCCTGATTTTGGCGAGTAACATGGGCGCGATCTCGGTGACGGGCAAAACATACTGTGCTGCACCGAGGGCGATCGCTTCTTTTGGCATTCCAAACACCACACAGCTTTTCTCATCTTGGGCAATGGTAACGCCACCGGCACGAGCGATCGCTTCCATCCCTTCCGCACCGTCTCTACCCATCCCAGTCAACAATATCCCCACCGCTCCTTGACCGTAGAAACTCGCCACCGACTTAAAAGTAACCGTGACAGAAGGGCGATGTCCCCCCACTGGCGGGGCGGCAGAATGACAAAATCTGCCTTGAGTATCCAATTCTAAATGCAGCCGTTCCGGTGGAAAATAAATCGTTCCCGCTTTTGGTATTTCCCCAGCACGGGCAATTTTGACGGGCAAACGACATTCCAACCCTAACCAATCCACCATTCCCTGCAAAAAACCCTCGCTGATGTGTTGAATACAAATCACCGGGAGGGGGAAATTCGCTGGCAGATGGATAAGAATGTTGTATAAAGCTTGCGGTCCTCCAGTAGACGCGCCAACTACCACGATTTTGGATTTTTGATGGGGGATTTTAGCTTGAGAATTTATCGTCGAAAATTTAAAATCTAAAACTGGCTTCTTCCGATACTGGGTAAAGACACTCACGCCAGCGAGGATTTTAATCTTGCCAATTAACTCCTGTTTTACCAACTCATAATCCGATCCCGCACCACCACGAGGCTTGGGAAAAATATCCACTGCCCCCGCCTCTAAAAGCCGGAAAACATTTTGCCTATCCTCTTCCTGTACCGAAGTGCTAATCACCAGAATCGGACGAGGATAAGTTGCCATAACCTCAGAGATAAATTCCAGACCGTCCATCTGTGGCATATGTAGGTCTGTGCAAATCACCTGTGGCGAACAAGAAGGAATCAATGCCAATGCTTCCCGACCCGTTTGAGCCATTCCCACCACTTCAATTTCTGGTGAGGATGACAGAATCCGTTTCAGCACTGCCATTGCAATCGCAGAATCGTCTACTAATAAAACTCGAATTGGCATTTTGTTCATTGCTAATTGCTAATTATTCAAAAGCCATTAGCGATTAGCGATTAACTACACAAGTCTTCTTAAGGTTTCTAATAATATTTCTTGGTTAAAAGTGCCTTTGGTAATGTAAGCATTCGCACCAGCTTCTGCACCTCTGCGTTTATCTTCATCTGAAGCCAGAGATGTCACCAGAATGATTGGAATTTCATTATATTCCTTATTCTGGCGAATCTTTGCAGCAAAACTCAGACCGTCCAAATTCGGCATTTGCACGTCGGAAACCACCGCATCAAAAGAACGAGTTTTAAGTTTGTTGAAACCGTCCAATCCGTCCACTGCTGTTACCACTTCATAACCGGCACCCTCCAGAATGCGTTTTTCTTGAGTGCGAATGGCAATGGAATCTTCTGTTAACAAGATTACGGGTTTTCTGGCGTCTTCTGTAATGGGTGCAAACGATTTCACAAGCGGGTTTCGTTTTCGCACAGATTTAATTAAATCTGAAGGATTTAAAATCATGCAAACTTCCCCGGTACCGAGGATAGTTGCGCCAATCACATTGCGAACTCGTTTGAGCAATTTACTTTGAGATTTGAGTACCACATCCTGTTGATCTACCCAGCCATCAACGAATAGTCCCAGTTGATCATCTCCCACTTTCAAAATAATGCAGGGCAGTTGTTCTAAATCGGTAGAAGTCGTTCGTTGTCCGTTGCTACTGGCGACTGGCAATTCCAGCAAATCTGCCAGTCGCGCGACGGAAACCGGGTGTCCATTCACAACAATGGTTTCTCTGCCTTCAATCGTAAAAATTTGATTCTGGGAAATCAACCGCATTGTTTGCACAAACTCCACTGGAAGGGCGTAAGCTTTTCCGCTCACTTCCACAATCAGTACCGGCGCGGTTGCCAGGGTCGTGCCTAAACAGAGCCGAAGCGTGCAGCCTTTTCCAGGTGTTGATTCAACCTCAATGCTGCCTTTGAGACGTTCTACATTGGTGCGAACCACGTCTAACCCTACGCCTCTGCCTGAAACCTCGGTCACAAAAGTCCGCGTTGAGAAACCAGGGGCAAAAATCAACGAGTGAATTTGAGCCGGTGTCATGGCTGCAAGTTCTTCTTCCCGACAGAGTCCGCGTTTGAGAGCTGTCTGCTTAATCTTTTCGATGTCTAATCCTTGCCCATCATCCTTAATGGCGATCGCAATATTTGTGGCAGTTTGGTAGCTTTTGATCTGAATAGTAGCGGTACGGGGCTTTCCCTGCGCTTCCCGCTCTGCTGGTGTCTCAATACCATGATCGACGCAGTTACGAAGGATATGCATCAAGGGATCTTTCATTTCTTCCAAGATGCGCTTGTCCGCTTTAGTTTCGCCGCCTTCAATGACCAGATTGACTTCTTTATTTTGCTGTCTGGCTAAATCCCGTACCATCCGGGGAAATAACTGAAAAATGGTGGATAGGGGCAACAGGCGGAGAGTGCGAATGCCTTCTTCCAAGTCACCGGCAATGGTGTCCAGTCTGGCGGTATCTTCATAGATGGCATCTCTTAACTGGTTGATCAGAACTCCCAGGCGCTCATCGAAGTCCTGTAGAGGCTGGCTTCCCCCGTTCATACTGTAGGAGTGTCCCCCCAACGGCGCTGTAGAGATGGGGTCTCTCCGCCCGTTCTGAGGGGAAGCAGTGAAACTTACCGCTTGCCTGTCACCTGTTATCTTTTCTTTGTGTAGGCTCAGGGCTGAAGTTTTCTGCACGCTTAGACGGCTCGACTCCTCCCATAGCGTCACGATTTCCTCAATTTCAGCGAGTCGATGGGCAATGCGGATTTTGGTAACGGTGAGTTCGCCTGCTTGGGTCAGCAATGCATCAAGATTGCGGGTTTCGACGCGAATCGTTTCGATGCGGTAGGGTTCGCCGAGGGCAACGGGGGGGGAGTTTGGGTGTTGAGAGCCGTTGTGCGAAAAGTTGGGTGGACTGTCCTTACTGTTGGGAGCATCAGGGGCAGGTTTGACACCCACCTCCACTGGTGTGAGGGATGCGGGTGTTTGGAGAAATGTTGTCTGTAATACTTCTATGTTGGCGGATGTTTCGGGCAGTTCGGAAGTTATATCCGGGGAAAGGGTTTCTTGCTCAATTGCTTCCTCATGTTCTGGCTGAACGCCTTCTTGGTCTAAATAATTCTGATTATTCTGATTCGCTGGAGTTGTAAATTCAGCTCCCATCATGTGGGCGAGGACGAGAAAGGTGTTGATACCTGTGGGTTCCCCGGTGACGGCTTCGCAGACCAGTTTGCGAATGGCATCTAAGCCTTGATAGAGGCGATCGCATATTGCAGATACCAGTTGTGTCTCGCCACGTTTGACACCTCCCAAAATATGTTCCAGCTGATGGGTGAGAGTTTCCACATCGCGCACGCCCAGCATTCGAGCATCACCTTTGAGACTGTGGGCTTCCCGCAATAATTCTTCTAGTCGAGCTTCGTCGTTGGGGTACTTTTCTAAATGCAGCAACCCATCATCAAGTTTCTGCAAATGTTCTTCGCTGGCAATTTTGAATAAATCTCGGAGTTCGTCGTCTTCTATCATCATGGTTAACTGAGAAGCTTTTAGCTTTCGATTCTTAGTTTTAGAGATAATTAGCCGTAATTTTTTGGGATATTTTTAAGCGAATATAGCAATCCTGATTGAATAGTGAAATTTTCTTTTGTTAACGAACCGCGTTGGCGGAGCCTGTGCCTTAGCGCTTAGACGCTCTAGCAAAGCAAGGGGAAGCTCAGGACGCCAAGTAAGAGAGAAAAAGGAGCAGATAATTTTACGACTTTTGCACGGATTGCTATAGGATTCGCTACACCACTGACTTGAGGTTCAGAGCCGCTTCATTCAATCTTTGGATGCCGATTTTAGTTTGAGTAATGCCACTGGCATTTTCTTTAGCTGCGACATTAAGGCTGCTCATTGCATCAACGACTTGTTGAATCGCGATCGCTTGTTGTTTGGCAGAAAGCGAAATTTGTTGACTGTTTATGGCGATATTTTCGATGGCATCAGCCACGCCGGTGAATGCTTGTGCTGTGCCCTGAGCGGTTTTCACCCCAGCTTCCACCGTTTTCGTCCCTTCATCCGTCACCATCACCGTGACATTGATCGCGTTTTGAATATCGCTAACGAGGACGTTAATCTTTCCGGCAGATTTCTTACTTTGTTCTGCCAGTTTGCGAATTTCTGCCGCCACCACCGCAAAGCCTTTGCCGTGTTCGCCAGCTCGAACAGCTTCAACGGCTGCATTCAGTGCCAGCATATTCGTTTGGTTGGCTAAGTCGCTCACCAATCCAGAGATATTACCGATTTGATTCGTTTGCTCGGATAGACGGAGAATTTGAGAAGCGATCGCTCCCACTCTATCCTTGAGCAGCGCCATTTCCTCCAAAGTTCGCCCGACGGCTTGGCTTCCACCCTCCGTCAGCGACAGCACTTGCCGCGATCCAGTTGCTGCTGCCTCGGCTTGCTCTGCTGATTGCTGGGATGAAGCACCCAACTCATCCATCGTGATCGTGGTTTGATTTACAGACGCCGCTTGTTGAGCTGCCGTGCGTTCTTGTTGCTCTACCGTGGCAGCGATTTCTGATGAAGAAGTGACAATCGTGTTGACAATGCCAGATATTTTGGCACCGAGCGGCTTAGCAATCGTGATGCTGAAGAAAACACCAAAAATAATCGCAGTCAGGGGGCCAAGAATCATCCCAACAAACACCCAAAAAGAGGTTTGAGCCACATCTGTTTCTGCTACCTTCTGGGCTGCTTCCCCAAAGTTCTGGTTGTATTCCACAACTGCTAGCACCGATTCTGTGGCTGTGTTAAATGAGTTTAGTTCTTCATTTGCTGCCAGTTCGCTAAGTTCGTCCAGCAGGGCATCCGCCGCTTTTGCCCGTGCAAATTCTGGTGAAGTCTGCCTCTCCTGACTTACAAGCTCAGCCAGCCGATTCGCAGGATCTAAGACGCCCAGTTTGGCAAATTGTTGATAAATACCCAGGAATCTTTCATGGTCTTGCTGCCACCTTTTCCAGTCCCCAAGAAATTTTTGATAGAGCTTTTTTTCGTCGGCAGTCTGTGAAACTGACTCATATTGTTTAAACCCTTCATCAATCTGCGCTTTAGCATTTTTAATTCTATTCAATTCAAACTGGCGATTTTCGGTTTTCAAAAATGTATTGAGTAGCGCTCGTTCCGATGACTGGATTTGGGTCTGTCCTTCATTGATTTTCCACAATCCAGTTACGCTAGGCAAAGTATTATTCCCCAGTGTATTAATATGGTCGCCCAGCCGAGTAGCTCCGCTCCAACCTACGAGAGCAACCACTAATACAATTAGACCCATTAGTAAAAATGAGCCGATTAATCGAGATTGTAAAGATAAACTTTTAAACATCAGACTTATCCTGCATTATTAAATTCGATGATTGGGTAAAGATTGAAGTCAGCTTTGTTTAGATTTTGTCGCTAAGTTTGATTTTGCTCGTACTAGTATTTTTTTGTTTCCTCAGTCAAGCCAGCATGACTCGCTGGATAGCGATCGCTCAGGGCGATGCAAGGAGTGAGAGACAGTTAGTAACTTAAAACACTGTAGCTAATTTACCCTTTTTCTGACTTTTCGTTTTTAAATTTAATACACCTAGAGGATTAGTATAAATACTGGTGATAAATTCTTCTTAGGGCAGGTTCTCCTAAAAAATTGAATTGCCAAAGAGAGGATTGTTTAGGAAATGTAAAATTTCTTAGTTAAACCTGCGCCTAACATCTCTATAATCCACCAAGAAAATACTCTTTGGAATTTTTTTAAAAATCTATACATACTTAGTTCTGTGTTAGAACGGCTCTTATTATTAATCCCTCTTCCGCTCTAGGAGTGTTAAGAGTTTAAAAAACTTAAAATATAGAAATGATATTTATTCACGCTGCTAACCAGCCGCATACAGATTAACCAAATGACTGCCTCGAATCTCAACGCAGCTTTGTTGAGGTTTTAAGTGCCAATCGGTTGAGTAATGCCGCCGGTGTCTTTGGCTTGCTGATTGGGAGCCTTCAGCGCTCCAACAACCTGTTAGATAGCGGCTTTCGCTCTTCTCAGCATCGCTGCCCCTTCTAATGTTAGCGATGCCGCCTGGGTTGCTTTCTCAACCAGCATTAAATAAAGCTTTCTGCGCAATGGAATGTAACAACTAATCACACTTCTTCATCAACCATCAACCCTGCTTGCATCAGGATTTTGGGTAAATCTAAAATAGCTATCATCTTTTCGCCGTAAGCAACCGTTCCTCGGAGGTATTCATCATTAACAGAACGAGCTGCGGCAGGTACTGGCATCATCTCCGACAGGTGCAAATACATCACATCCAATACCTCATCAACTATCAAACCAGCCACTAGATCGTCGATGCAAGCAACCATCGCCTTCGCGGTATTCTCTAAATTACCCAATGGTAAATTTAATACCCCACGAATATCGATTAATGTCAAAATCTCACCCCGCAAATTCATATTCCCGACAATATAAGGTGGGCAACAAGGAATCGGAGTAACTTTGCGAATATCAGTAAATTCGCGCACGTTCCCCAAATCCACCCCAAAATATTCATTATTTAAATTAATCACTGCCATCGGGCGGCTTCCCGTAAAATCTTGGTTCTCCGCTTGTCGCCTTAAATTTTCTGCCCGTTCCTGAAAAATCGCTTTTTCTTCTGAGGTTTTATTGGAGAAAGATAGGCGTCTCTCTTTGGGAGAACCAAGGGCGATATCAGCTTTTAATTCTGGATTCAGCGGTGTTTTTTCTGTAATTAATGCTTCAATGTGTTCTGTAAATTGGAGGAGCTTTTCCGGGTTCAGTAACATCACGATATCTGTCTCTACCTTGGCAATACCCGTAACAAAATGGAGTTGATTCGCGATTTCTCGTTTATAGGAAAAATCTGCCGCGATCGCATTATTGTAAATTTTCTGCACTTCATGAACTTCATTGACAATAATGCCAAATCTAAATCCCTGGCATACCAGAACAATTACACTATCCGTAAGGCGATATTCTGGGAATCCGTACCCCAGGCGATAATGAAGATCCATAACTGGTAAGATTTCACCCCGGAGATTAAGCACTCCTACCATTTCAGGAGGTGCTTCTACTATTGGCGTTAACTCTGGGAGAAAGAAAATCTCTTGTACTGAAAATGCTTCTACTCCATAAAGGGAAGCATTTAAGCTGAAAATAATATATTGTTTATATTCCATAGAGATTATAACTGTGGTTGTAACATTTTTTGGATGTGTACGCTCAATTCTCCAACGGTCATTTTTTCTGGGAATTCAACTATCAATTCCTGGGGTAATTTTTTTAAAATTTCCAAAGCAACAGTTCGCATTTTTAAAGCTCTAGAAAGATTCCCTTCTAGTTCGTAAATGCCGCTAATTTCCAGATATGCCAAAATAGAGGAAGGTACTAAGTAAATGATTTTTTTTAATAAAATTTTAGCTTCTTCAACATCCCCCCGTTCTTCCGCAATATGGGCGAGTAGGTATAAAGGTTTTTCGGAAAGAGAATCGATTTTAAGTGCTAGTTGGCAGTAGTGAACTGCCTTGTCATATTCACCTAAGTTGGCATATATTTGAGCCATCAGATAGTAAGAGTCAAAGTTTTTGGGTGCCAAAGCGATCGCTTGCTCTGTTTTTTGAATTGCTGAGGGATAATACTTCTGTTTAAAAAGGGTTTTAGCTTCACAGATAAGTGTCTGGAAGGTTGAAGTATTCGTCAGGTTCTCGCTGATTTCAAGATTAGATAAGCGTCCGCATTCATTGACTTCGTTACTAATTTTATATGTTACTTGTACAAGAGAATAAGTTTTCGGAACTAATTGTGCCAGTTCTATTTTCACCTTATTTGCAGCTGGGGAAGATGGGCAAAGTATTGGTTCTTCAGTGTCAGAATAAGCTTTTGCTTTCTTCCTTGAAAGATTCCCTCCAACCGTCTCTTTAGGGCGTTGATAGATCGTTGATTCGGGAAACGACTCCGTGTGAAATAAGCTGAGGTCTATCCCCTGAAGTTCAGCATGAGCCGTCAAAAGATATCCTCCAGGTTGTAGAGTATTGTAAAAGTTATTGACAACAAGTGAGATGGCAGGTTTATCAAAATAAACAAAGACATTCCGACAAAGAATTAAATCAATATTTTGAGCATCTAATAATAGATTAAGAAAGGGCATTTGAATTAAATTGACGGTTTTGAAATTAACCATGTTTTGAATGCTGTTGTTAATTTTCCATTCCGTCCCATGTGGTTCAAAGTAGCAGTTTTGTAGTTTCTGGTCTAACAATCGAAATGACCAAGAACTATAAACTCCTTGTTTTGCTTTATTGATAGACTCTTGATTGATATCTGTTCCTAAAATATAGAGATTCCAGCTTTCCCAATCTGGAATGAGTTCGGTGAGGAGAATAGCTAGAGAATAAGGTTCTTCGCCAGTTGAGCATCCCGCGCTCCAAATTCGCAGGGTTTTCATTTGCTTCTTAGCGGCTATCAATCGCGGTAAAATTTGATATCTTAATAGAGAAAACTGACCTTTATCTCGAAAGAAGTAACTTTCGCCAATTGTTAACAAATTCGCTAGTTCTTGCCATTCGCTCTGACTTTGATAATTATCGATTTCTAATAATTGGTAATAAGCCTCAGGAAGATAGATAGAAATGACGTTCATCCGGAAGCAAATTTTTTCACATAAAGCTTCTCGCTCTTGCGGACGAATCTGTAAGCCTGTATGAGTCCCAATGAGTTGTATAAAACGCTGTATGAGAGCTTCATTAAATTGTCTTTGAAATGACACGGAATCTCCTTCTCATTAAACTTCCCTGGTAGGACGAGTAAATCGCTTACTGAATACAAGAGGGCGATCGCTTTAGCGGTAGATACATTCCTCGGCAAGGGCAACGCTTAGTCATGTTGAGTGGTTACAGGCAAGGAATCATAGGAATTTCAATCCAAAACTCTGCTCCCTGTCCTGGTTCTGAAACGCACTTGAGCATTCCGCCATGTTTCTCCACCACAATTTGGTAGCTAATGGATAGCCCCAAACCAGTTCCCTTGCCGACTGGCTTGGTGGTAAAGAAGGGGTCAAACAGACGCTTGATAACGTTCTCTGGCATTCCTGGGCCATTGTCTCGAATCCGAATCACAACGACTTGGTTCTTGGTCATTGGTAATGGATCTTCGGTGATTGGCGTCAGCGACGTGTTAGGGCTTCCAGTCTCTTCCTCATTACCCGTTAGACGATTACGGATTTCGGTGGCGATAGTAATTTTCCTTGGTTCGGGTTGGCTGTCGAGGGCATCAATCGCATTGCTGAGAATGTTCATGAACACTTGATTGAGCTGACCGGCGTAGCAATCGACTAAGGGAAGATTGCCGTACTCCTTCAAGACTTGAATCCCGCCGTAAGCGCCATTGGGTTTCAAACGGCTATGAAGAATGAGCAAACTATTGTCGATTCCCTCGTGGATATCGACCGGCTTCATTTCAGCTTCATCCAGACGAGAGAAGTTCCGCAGTGACAAGACAATCTGACGGATGCGGTCAGCGCCCATTTGCATGGAAGATAGCATTTTGGGCAAGTCATCAATGATGAACTCTAAATCAATCTCTTCCTCCTGCGCTTGAATTGCGGGAACGGGATTGGTGTAGTGCTGTTGATAGAGGTGTACGAGATCGAGTAGGTCTTGAATGTAGTCGCTGGTGTGGCTGAGGTTGCCGGTGATGAAATTGACTGGGTTGTTGATTTCGTGGGCGATACCGGCGACCATTTGACCCAAGCTGGACATTTTTTCAGTCTGAATCAGCTGAGATTGGGCTTGTTTGAGATTGTGCAATGCTTGCTCTAGTTGTTGCGTCTGGGTTTGCGCGGCACGGGCGGCGGCACGACTTTGGGCGTAGAGTTCTGCTTGGTCAATGGCGATCGCTAGCTGATCCACGACGCCTTGCAGTAGCTCAATTTCGCTGTCAAGCCAGGGACGAGATCCACTGCTATGACTACAGACAATCGCGCCTAAATGACCGGCGTGGGTTTTCAAAGGTAGCAGCAGCACCGAACGAACGCCCAAATTGCTCAGTAGAGGTGCGATTTGCATTTCTCCATCCTCGGCATTTAGGCTGCGATCGCTTGTCAGATCGTCAACCCGCAACGTCTGAAGTTTGCGGATTTTGTCGCTTAGGGGATCGAGTTTTTCTGGGGGACACTCGGAGAGCAAACTCGGTCTACTCCCGTCTGTTGTCGCTTCGTGAGTTACGGTCAGACTCGCCTGATTGGACTGCGCCCAGCACCACAAATACTGACATTGGTCAACTTGCAACAAACCGCGAATCTCATTGACGGCAGTTCCCAGGATGGTATCTAGGTCGAGGGAATCTCGAATCTGGCTTGCCAATCGGAACAGCAAGGCTTCCCGACGTGCGGAGAGGGCTTCTTTCGCCCAAGACCGATCGATGGCGATCGCGATCGCGTTGACGACCCACCCTAAGACTTGATGAACGGCTTCGGTAAAGCGTTGGCTGCTGCATACAGCCATGACGCCCACCAGTCGCTCTTCGACAATCAGGGGATAGGTTGCTAAATAGCTTTCGGGAATTCGCAAACAGCTTTCAGCGACAAAATCATCGTACAAGCGGGCTTCCAACCCGCCCCCAGACCGATAATTACTATCCTGAGTCAGGTAGGGTTGACGAGTTTGAGCGACGAATCCGACGAGGGTACCGTCTAGAACTTGGTGACGCTGAGCCAACAAATCTTGCCAATACAATTCGCTGTCTCGATCAACCCTTGTCGTTGCTTGCAATTCCAAGCGATTGAGTTTTTGGTTAAATGTCCAGATACAAGCAAAAGTTGCATCGAGATGCTGCACCATTGCTTCCGTACAGTGATTGAGACTTTCTGATAAAGACCCAGCCGCACCCAAAGCAGTACCGATTTCTGCTTCTAGGGTCGAGAGGCGCGATCGCTCCATCAGTGCTGCTTCTGACTGTTTGCGACCTGTAACATCCCGGAAATAAACCGATAGACCATCTTGATAGGGATAGCCCCGCACTTCAAACCACGACTCCAGAGGCTCGTAGAACACCTCAAAGTGAACCGTTACTTGATTGGCAACTGCCCGCTGGTACTCCTGATAAAAATTAGAAGTGACTGCTTCTGGAAACTCATCCCAAATACACTGATTAATCAACTCATCTTTGCTTCTAAATAAAAGCTGCTCTGCCCGCGAGTTCAAATAGGTGAATCGCCACTCGGTATCTAAAGTAAAGAAAGCATCGGTAATACTTTCCAAAATGCTCCGAGTGCGGTTCTCGCTGTTGACAGCCGCCTCGCGTGCCGCCTGTTCTCTCGCCAAAAGCTGGATGCGCTCCTCCTCTTGCCGCTTGCGCTCGTCGATATCCGTGTTCGTCCCAAACCAACTAACGATCCTGCCTTCGTTATCATGCACGGGTACCGCCCGTCCCAAGTGCCAGCGATAGTTTCCCTCAGCCGCATTCAGCAGGCGAAATTCAACTTCGTAAGGCTCTCCCGTAGAGAGAGAATGACTCCAGCGGGCAATACACCCCGGCACATCCTCCGGATGCAGCACATCTTGCCATCCCCAGCCCACCATTTCCTCGAAGGTGCGTCCGAAATATTCTAGAACGCGCTGGTTCACATAATCGAGTGCGCCATCTGGCTGTGCCGTCCATACCTGTTGCGGAATCACTTCAGCTAAAGCGCGAAAGCGCTGTTCGCTCTGCCGTCGTAATTCTTCTGCCCTTTTGCGCTCAGTGATGTCTTGACGGATTGCTACATATTCAACGGGTTTTCCATCGGAATTTAAGACGGGCACAATGGTGGTATCTACCCAGTAACAAGTTTTGTCTTTGGCTCGATTTCTGATTTCGCCATGCCAGACGCTGCCACTACTGATGGTTGCCCACATCTGCTGAAAAAATTCCTTGGGGTGATAGTCAGAATTGACGATGCGGTGATTTTGTCCGAGCAGTTCCTCTTTGGAGTATTGAGAAATTTCGCAGAATTTATCGTTTACATAGTTAATCTTTCCGGTGGAGTCAGTGACTGCCACGATTGAAGATTGAGCGAGTGCAAACTTGATGTCTGCCACTTCTTTGAGGGATTCAGACAGTGCAAATTCAGCTCGCTGACGCTCTTGTTGTGCATGAGCGTCTTTGATGGTAATCATCAAGTATCCGGCAATATCAGTTAAGGTGGCTAGCTCATGTTCGCTCCATTTGTATGGTTGCGGCGAGTCAAAGCACAGCAAGCCTACTAATTGGTCGGAATACGGAAACGGTACGTCAAGCATAGACTGAGTTTGGACTGCCAGCAGGACATCAGCGAGAGGTGCTAGCCGGAAGTCTTGGGTAACATCGTTACAGATGAATGATTCGCCCATCTGCAAGGCATTGAGATACTCCGGAGCCGCAGTGAGGTCAACCACCGCTCCTAAGAGTTTCGGCATTCCTGGCGGCTCGATGGAGGAAATTACCGTCAAGATACCTTGGTGATTAATCGTTGAGTAAGCTATTCGCAGATAAGGGAAATATTCGCTAATTTGTTTGAGCGTGCGCTCAATTATTTGCTCTATCGACAAACCAGATCGGGTTTTAGTCGAGATGCTGTTAAGCAACTGAAGACGAGTTTTGCTCTTCAGAAGCGCTGTCTCGGCTCGCTTGGAGAGCGTGATGTCTGTCTGAATGCCAACCAAGTAAAGTAAATCGCCATTATCTGAGAACACAGGCGAAATTTTTAATTGGTTCCAGAAAGGTTGACCATCTTTGCGATAGTTTAGCAGCGTGACTTTAACTTCTTTCGCTTGAGCGATCGCATTCCTAATTTTTGCGATCGCTTCTGGATCGGTATCGGCACCTTGCAAAAACCGGCAGTTACGACCAATCGCTTCCTCTGGCTGATACCCAGTAATTCGGGTGAAAGCTGGGTTCGCGTAAACAATCGGGCAATTTGGTTGATGGGGATCGACGATGACAACTCCATCTGAAACTGACTTTACAGCTTGTGCCAGTTTCAGATTTTCTGCGGCGGCTCGACGCAAGGCATCTTCAGTTTGCTGACGTTTGGTGATATCCATAACTGTGCCGATCGTGCGAACCGTTGTTGCCGTTTCGCTGTAAAGAACTTTGCCTTTTCCCGCTAGCCAGCGGATACTGCCATCAGGACAGACAATGCGGAATTCAATCTCGTGGTCTGTTTTACCCTGAATAGAGTCAGCGATCGCCCCAGCGACAAGTTCCCGATCTTCAGGATGAACCCATTTTAGGAAGCATTCCTGAGTTGCGTCAGTGCCCGGAACTAAACCCAATAGCCCCTCTAAATTATCAGATCCTGTTGGAGCGATTCCTTCACCTGTCAAAAGATTAAAATCCTCAATGTTAGTGCCAGAAGCTGCTCGTCCCAACTGAAATCGGGTTTCTTTCTCCTGAAGTGCTGCTTCAGTTTGCTGTTGATTGATGATAATTTGTTCGAGGTTTGTTAAGTTTTTTCCCAGTTGTAAGTGAGCGATCGCTTGCCGTCCTAATGTCCCCAGTGCTTCCTGCTGTTCCCTGCTTAAATCTCGCGGCACATCATCGAGGGCAGATAGCACCCCTACCATCACGCCCTCAGACGTGACTAAGGGCACACCCGCATAAAATCGGATTTTTGGATCGGATTTCACCAAGGCATGGCTAGCAAACCGTTTATCAGACAGGGTATCCCGAACGAGCATCAACTCGCATTCGCAGATTTCTGGTTGCAGGATGGCATAAGTGCAGAAAGCAACATAGGCGTCAGTGTCTGGGGTGGAAATGCCCAATTTTGACTGAAGCCAATGTTGTTTGCCATCCATAAAGCTGAGCAAAGCCATCTTTGTCTGGCAAATATAGGCTGCTAAACGGGTCAGATCGTCGAAAGCAGCTACAGATATTTGAAGATACGCTAGCTCCGGAGGAGCTGTAACGCTGATGCGATCGGGGATAGAGTTGAGTAGCGGACACCATCCCAGAGCATCGAGCGGGATTGCTCCGTTTCCAGGTATTCTTGCGTTCATGTTAAGCGCCCTTTTCTGCGAATGCTGCACTTTTTAGGAGCTAGCTGTATAAATGTTTACTTTTATTAAAACCGGATGATGAAGGCACTCTTTGAGACTTACTTTCCCTTTGCCTCTATGAGAAGCTTTATTGAAAGTTATATGATGTAGATGTTCCCTTATTTAGTTACTGAACTTAATCTTTGATACTGCATCGCTCAAGTTAGGTTAGTTGATGCCAGCCACAGACTAAAAGAAACAACAGCATAAAGTTTAGGTAGGCAATACCCTCTTCACCGCAATTGCCAAGCCACCATCCGTCTTTAGGGAAAGCTAGGTTTTTGGCTGCGAGCAGAAATGCGATCGCCCTTCTGCTTGCAGCCTGCTAACGAAGCCTTTCTAGAGCAACTTGGCAGAACCTTCTCTATCTAGGATTCCCGTCGAGGATATATTTCTATCACAGACTGATATTTTTTGATTAACAAACACCCCATCCGCTCTTTTAGTATTTTTATCTTTACAAAACAAATGCAGCTTCAGTTTGTTTTCTTGTTACAATTAGTTAACTATATTCCCGTAATTATTCTATTTACTGAGCAATAATCCTCAAGCTATAGTGCATATAGTAGAATGTTTATTTTAATAAAATTAAATTTTTGTAAAGCATTTTGAGATAGACAAACATTGAACGAACATTTATTAATAAGGAGTCCTAAAAAACTCAACGAAACTAGAAAAGCCTTAAATTAAGAATAGCTGGACAGGATAGATGTATTCTGACAAAGGAAAGCGATGCTCTCTTACCTACTGGGGCTGACGTTAGAATAATTTGGATTGGGCTTTTTAATCGCCTTTGAACCAAATTCAACGATTGTAGGTTTTTGTATACTAAAAACTGGGTAAAGAAGATGTCTTCAACTTTGAGTGATATACCGACTATCCTAGCAGTGGATGATAGTAGCGTCATGCAGACGCTGATCAAACGTGCCCTAGAAAGAGACTACAAAGTTTTGGTGGCAGATAATGCAGTAGATGCCTTATCGGTGATTTACCACCAGCAGATTTCAATTTTATTACTGGATGTTTCCATGCCAGGGGTAGACGGCTTAGAACTCTGCCGCACAGTCCGGAGTTTACCGCAATTTAGCGAGCTACCCATCATCATGCTGACAGCCCGAGACGGAGTTTTTGATAAAGTACAGGGGCGTCTGGCGGGTGCAACTGAATATTTGACAAAACCCTTTGAGGCTGAGCAACTGCGCCAGATTGTTGGCAGTTTTATTAATTCAAATTGTTCAACTGAAATTTAATTTCCACTCCCTCAAACTAGAAGTGTTAGCGTAGCGAATACTTGTGGTTAAAATTAGTTACCAACACGATGCCATTGGTTCACATCCCCAACTTCTCTCTCGAAGTCGGGGATCTCGCCTTCAGGAATCATTTAAGACGGTTACAGTTATCCGATTCCAGGGTGATTTTGCTGATAGCTAATCGCAAAAATAGAGGCTTGAGATTAGCCATTAGCCATTCCTACTTTTCCGTCAACGTGAAAACCCCATCCCAGTTATCAGGAGGCGGTTCTTGGAGAAACAACTGACAGCGTTTCAGGTGCAAAGCAGCCGCTTTGTCGTTTTTGTCAATTTCTTCCAGAATCGTGCCAAACTCACCCATTGCGCGAGTAAACTTGCGATTTAGGTAATACTCGCGTCCTTTATGGTAAAGCTCGATCGTCATTTGCTTTTGATCTGAGATTTTCTCTTCCCGCAGTCCCACCAGTTCATAGATATTCACTGGCGTAGTCTTACCTTTGACTCGAATACAATCAAGTTCTCTTGCCCAAATCAGATTCTTGCAAGGCTGATAAGTGCTTTCGCTAATCACAATATCGCAACCATATTGTTTGCTAGCACCTTCTAAGCGAGATCCCAAATTCACTTCGTCACCAATTGCGGTGAACTCCATGCGCTTACTGGAGCCAATATTACCGCTAATTACCGTACCGGAATTAATCCCAATCCCAATCTTAAACGTTGGGAATCCGATGTCTTGGCGACAGGCATTAAATTCTGTCAAACGATGACGCATTTCGACGGCTGTTTGTACCGACATCCAGGCATGATCCGGCAAGGGTAAGGGAGAACCAAAGACTGCCATAATGGCATCGCCAATATATTTATCGAGGGTGCCTTTGTGTGTAAAAACAGCGTCTACCATCGACTCAAAATATTCATTGAGCATCTGCACCACGTCTTCTGCATTCATACTTTCGGTTAAGGTGGTGTAGCTGCGAATATCTGAGAACAAGATGGAAACTTCTTTTTTATCGCCCCCTAGTTTGGCATCACCGCTATTGATTAACTGTTCTGCTAATTCTTGAGTCATGTAGCGGTACATCGTACTCTTGAGCCGTTTCTCCTGAGAGATGTCATCCATCACCACCAAGGCACCGTAGACGTTGTTATTGTCGCTGGCATCTGCAATGGAGTTAATTGACAGGTGAACGCTATGTTGTTCTTCTTCTGTAGAGAGCAGAGTTTGATCGGGGTAGTATTGCTGGCGGCTTTTTTCTTCAGCGGCGTCTATCGCAGCTTTAAACCATTTAGAAAAGTCACCTTCTTTGATGCGGATCAGATCGGCAATTTTTCTACCTTCTATATGGTCTTCATTTTTAAATCCTAAGAGTCGCTTGGCGCTTTCATTCGCTGCAATAATCTGACCGGATTTATCAGTAGAGAGAACTCCATTAGAAAGGCTGCGGAGAATGTCACGCTGCATTTGTTCTTGCTGTTTGACCGTAGCAAACAATTTGGCATTTTGCAGCGCTACACCGGCTTGAATATTAAATGCTTCCATGAAAGCTTCATCACTTTGATTAAAGCTTGCCTTCCAGCATTCGGGAGGTTCGGGCCAAGTTTCCGGATTATAAGGGGGAAATTCTCCCTGTTTTTTCTTATTTACAAGTTGGGTGACACCAATCAACGCTTTGTCAGCGTTAAAGATTGGCATACATAATAAGCTACAAGTACGATAGCCATTTGCCTGATCGACTTGTTTAGACACTTCAGAATCTGGATCGGCATAGAGGTCAAAGGAGATATTCAGGGGTTTGCCGGATTCAGCAACTTTCCCGACATAACCTTTTCCGACTGGCACTCGCAGTTCCCGCATGGAACCGTCGGAAAGAGGGATTCTTGTCCATAAGTCATGGCGATCGCTATCTAACAGCCACAGGGTGCTACGATCTGCATTCATCAGCTCCTGGGCTTCATGCATCACCCGGTTCAGGGTATCTTCTAAGTCGAGATTGCTTTGGCTTAAGGATCGAGTCGCCTTCATCAAGGCATCAGAAGCCCGCTGTCTCTGCGTTGCCATGTAAAAAGAGCGGGAACTTTCTAGAATCAGGCGAATGGAAGGCGCAAATTCTGCAAAAATTCTTTCATCTTTTGAAGTAAAACCATTGAGATCGATTCTTTCCCCTAACGGCTTTCCTGGCTGATTTGGTAAATTTAATTTATTAATTAATTGAACGACAGCGACTAAATTTCCCTCTTCGTTTACCAGAGGTAAAGTCAACATCGTATAGGTGCGATAGCCATTTTCTTGGTCTTTCTTTTTGGCGAACGCAGAGCGCGGATCTTCGTAAAAATCAAAGGGAATATTAATACTTTTTTTATGGGTTGCTACCTCACCGGCAATGCCTTTATCTGCCGGAATCCGCAACTCTAAAGGTCGCCCCTCTGCGCCTTCAGCAAGAATTGACCAGAGTTGGTTCTTTTCTTCATCTAGTAAATAGATGGTTGTGCGATCTGCGCCGAGTAATTCTCCGGTTTTTAAGGTAATGGCATTCAACATTTCTTGAAGAATGGCATCAAAACCCTGACTATCAGTCAACATTGACAGGGTTTGATTGACTACCTGAAGCTTTTCTTCGACACCTGTGACGACTTCTTTGAAAGTTTCCTTATTCAGTGGGGCGAGCAGTGCCGTAAAACTGCCTTCTTTTGTGGCTAATGCACCACCCGTACCAGTAGGAATATTTGTAGAGGTTTGGGGAATTTGATTCCCTGTTTGATTTTCATCGTGGGGAACAACATCAATCACCCTGTCTGTATCGTTCCAACCATGCATTTTGGTAGATGAAGGTGTCATAGATTTTTTCAGATGCCTGAATTTGAGCGAGGTACGAGGCGGTGGAATTATCCTACAAATTTAACAGCCAAACTTTTTGTGCCTAGTGAGCAAATGCCATACTACTTACTCAACAGTTTACTCTTTGTTTTGGGGTTGGATAGAGGGCAGGTTATTTATTTGTTGTTCTTGGTCTTGCGTCCATTATGTTTGACTGCGGCTTGAGCTAGCAAGGACTCTGCAAAAGCGATCGCATCTTTGGCAGAATGTCCCCCAGCTAGTGTTGCTAATTCTTGGCGGCGCGTCTGGTGATTGTCAAGCACGCTGACTCGGACAACCGTGCGTTCGGAAGCCTGAAGGATGTAAGATGTCGGGTCTTCTTCCCGGAGTCCTTGAATTGCTCTCTCTAAGGGGAGGGTTGGATGAATTGCTTCGGCGTTGGTTGTCGAGACTTCGCCCTTTTTCCCAGCCTTCTTGGAGGGATCTGGCTTCTGGCTTCCTTCAACGACGTGTTTATCGACGCGGAAATGGCGGTCAGCCATTGCGGCGACGAGGGGTTGGTGAGTGACGCAAAGAACTTGATGTCCCTGAGAAAGTTGGTGGAGTTTCTCAGCGATCGCTTGGGCAACCCGTCCGGACACCCCGACATCGATTTCGTCAAAAATTAGGGTTCCGGCAGCTTCCAGTTGCGAGAAACAAGCTTTCAGCGCCAGCAAGAAGCGGCTCATTTCCCCTCCAGAGGCAGTGGCAGACAGCGGTTGTAGGGGTTCGCCTGGGTTGGGACTAAAATAAAAGGCGATTGCGTCGGCACCTGTTGCGGTTGGGGGACAAGGGGTAATTTTGACTTGAAACTGCACCTTTTCCATCGCTAAAGGCTTGAGTTCTGCCACGAGCCTGCTTTCTAGTTCGTTGGCAGCAACGCCGCGCAAAGCGGTCAACTGGTCAGCCGTAAAGGTCAAAGTTTCATGACATCGAGAATAGATTTTTTCCAGTTCTTCGAGGGAGTGACCGCTATCGGTGAGGAGAGCGAGTTCAGCTTGGATGCTTTGACTGTAAGCGATCGCTTCCCCTAACGTCGGGCCATACTTACGGCAAATCTGCTTCAGGGTGCGGATGCGCTCTTCCACTTCCGCCAGTCGCTGGGGATCGGCTTCTAAAGAAGCACCGTAAGCATTAATTTGCTGTCCGGCTTCCACCACTTGCGCCAGAGCCGTACTCACCATATCCAGAACGGGTTGCAGCGTGGCATCATACGTTACCATATCAATCAGCGTGGCTTCAGCTTGACCTAATAAGTCTGCACCCGCTGACTCCCCCGCATCATTTTGATAAAGAGCTTGATAAACCTGATAACTCAGCTGTTGTAACTCCACCACATGACTTAAGCGCTGGCGTTCTTGTTCGAGCTGTTCTGGCTCATCCGGTTCGCTCAAATTAGCGGCAGTTAATTCTTGGGCTTGATACTGTAGCAAATCGAGCCGTTGCAAGCGTTGCTGCTCGGACTGACGGCGTTTGTCTAGGCGATCTCGTGCTTGTTGGCAGTCGAGATAGGCAGCTTGAACGACTGAGCGTTGCTGTAGCACCGCCTCGCCGCCATAGACATCCAGTAACTCTCGCTGAAGCGCAGGTGCCACGAGTTGCACGGTTTGACCTTGGGCAGTAATTTCTACTAAGCGATCGCGCAGGCGATCCATTAATTGCCGATTGACCAGAACGCCATTGACGCGAGAGCGGCTGCGGAGGCTTCCTTGCAGGCAGGCTATCTCCCGACAACAAACCACGGCTGTATCATCCAGCAGCTCGATCTCTTGTTCGGAGAGCCACTCGGTCACAACTCGGTCAACCTTGAAGGTGGCTTCCACCAAAGCGCGATCGCTACCCGTGCGAATCGACCATTTGCTGACTTTTCCGCCCAAGGCGGCGTCAATCGCATCCAGAATAATCGACTTTCCCGCGCCGGTTTCGCCGGTCAGGACATTCAATCCAGAGCCAAATTCAAGCTCCAGATGGTCAATCAAGGCAAAGTTTTCAATCCGTAGGGACAGGAGCATGGAGCAAAATTCACCTTGAGGGAAGAGGGCAGGCAGTGGCAACCCAATGAACAATGGCAAGTGCGAAGCATTTGATGCTGTGCGAGTTATTTAAAAAAGGTACTGGGCTACCAAACTTAGTTTAGTGTTTAGTTTTAAGTCCCGAAACTTTTTCAGAGTAGCGGGAAATTGACCGAACTGGCATTGTCCCCAGCTAGAGCCGGAATACCTTGTCCTGGCGCTTCCCCTACTTATTGTTACAATACTTAACAGAGTTGCTCTGAGTCGGTTCCCAAGCTTATGAATGTTAAAAGAGTCTCCCCTATGTCACATCGGACAGACGCAAGCGATCGCATTTCTACAACAGGTGTGATGAAACCTGCCCAGACAGCGTCCGCCGCGCCAGGAGAGGCGGTCGTGGTGGAGTATGAGCTGACGCCGACAGCAGAGCAATATCCAGCAGCCGTAGATGCCCAAACCGCCTATATCCAAGCAGAAGAACTGCGCTACGACCCCGTCGCCATTACCGATTACTACCGGAGGCGTCCATTCCAAGTTTGGGGGCGATTGTTCAATATTCTGGTGCCGATACTCCGCTTTGGACTGAGTTTGTGGTGGGACAAGCAAACAGGTAGCGTTCCCAAGAACGAGCGGAAACGGGCAATTCGATTGCGGACAATCATCACGAGACTGGGACCCGCCTATATTAAGGTGGGGCAAGCGCTCTCGACCCGACCAGACTTAGTTCCGACGACTTATTTAGACGAACTAAGTCACCTGCAAGACCAACTGCCACCTTTTCCCAATGAATTAGCTTATCGGTTTATTGAGGAAGAATTAGGCGATCGCCCCGAACAAATTTACGCCGAACTCTCCCCGACCCCGGTAGCCGCTGCCTCCTTGGGACAAGTCTACAAAGGCAAGCTCAAGACTGGCGAAACCGTTGCTGTGAAGGTGCAGCGTCCCGGCTTAAGAGAAAACATTGCCCTAGATATTTACATCCTGCGTACCCTTGCCGGGTGGGCGCAGAGAAATCTCAAACAGGTGCGGAGCGACCTTGTCTCCATCATGGATGAATTTGGCACCCGCATCTATGAAGAGATGGACTATACCCAAGAGGGTCACAACGCCGAGCGCTTTGCCTCTCTATACGGTCACTTACAAGATATTTACATTCCCAAGATTTACTGGGAATACACCCAGCGTCGCGTCCTGACAATGGAGTGGATTAACGGCACCAAATTGACCCAGCCAGAGGCACTCCGCGCTCAGGGAATTGATGCCGTTCATTTAATCGAGGTTGGCGTTCAGTGTTCGTTGCGGCAATTGCTAGAACATGGCTTTTTCCACGCTGACCCCCATCCAGGTAACTTGTTAGCGACGACTGACGGTCAACTTGCTTATCTGGATTTTGGCATGATGAGCGATGTCAAACCTTATCAGCGGTATGGCTTAATTGAAGCCGTGGTTCACATGGTCAACCGGGACTTTGAGGGCTTAGCTCGCGACTACGTGAATCTAGAGTTTTTAACCCCAGACACTGACCTGGCTCCCATCATCCCAGCCCTTTCCAAGGTCTTCAGCAACGCGCTGGGAGCTAGTGTCGCGGAGATGAACTTTAAGAGCATCACCGATGATATGTCGGCGTTGATGTATGAGTATCCCTTCCGCGTTCCAGCCTACTACGCGCTGATTATCCGGTCTCTGGTCACGTTAGAGGGGATTGCGATTAATGTCGATCCCAATTTTAAAGTTCTCAGTAAAGCGTATCCCTACGTTGCCAAGCGCCTCTTGACAGACCCTTCCCCGGAATTGCGGGCATCTCTGCGCGACCTCCTGTTCAAAGACGGCAGTTTCCGCTGGAATCGTCTGGAAAATCTGTTAAAAAATGCCCGTTTCAGTGACGATTATGACCTGACTCAGGTGCTGAATCAGACTCTAGATTTTCTGTTCTCAGAGCGGGGTGCATTTATCAGGGAACACCTAACGGATGAAATTGTGAAGGGTATCGATTCGCTGGGACGCCGCACCTTCCAAAATGTCACGTATTCGCTACGCGAACGGGTGGGGATGACGGTGAATGAGGCACCGCCGTCGGCAGAAACGCCCGCCAGTCTGGAGCATATTAAACGGATCTGGGATATTCTCCAGGAAACGAGCGGATTTGATGCGATGCAACTGTTGCCTGTGATTCCCCAATTGCTTATGAAGCCAGAAACTCAGCGCATGGGTCAAAAAATTGCCGGGGGTTTGGTGCAGCGAGTGGCGGCGCGGTTGATTCGGGACGTTTTACTTCAGGATGCGCCCCCAAAAGCCTCTCAGAACGGTCACACGCCACGTACTTATCCCCCAACATCACCACGCTTAGCGTTGCCGCCTGCTGCCGCGAGATAAGGCTGTAGAGACCGTTGGGGCATGGGAAAACTAGCTGGGTTCACTGAAGAGCGTAAAGAGCGATCGCTCTGGTGACAATATCGTTCAGTTGAGAATGATTTTAGGTTGGGTGGAGCGTCAGCTCCACCCAATTTTTGCTTTATTCGGTTGCTTTTCTTGGCTTAACCTCAACTTACACTTTGATTAGGAAACGTTTACAAGAAAGCTAAGTTTGAGGCGATCGCTTCCCGACTCTTGTTAATCTAAAGCAGCATATATTGCCAATTGGATGAATCTCTAAGGATTTTGGTCATGAACGCGCAACCACAGATAATTAGACAAAGTGACTTACTCAATCGGCTGGTACTCGATCGCAGTACAGCAGAAGAAGTGGGTCGGGTAGAGCAATTGTGGCTAAATTCTCAATCTCACCAAGTCGTAGGGTTTAGCTGCAAGTCAGGATTTTTGGGTAGTCTGAAACAGGTGTTTAGGTGGGAGCAAATTACTACGATTGGCACCGATAGTATTATCGTCAACAACACTCCAGAAGTTATTGAACCCGAAACGCCAATTCAGAAAATTTCTTTAATTGGACATGAGGTGTGGACTGACGCTGGCAACAAAGCTGGCAAAATTATAGACTATCTCTTCAATCCTAAAACCGGCGCTGTTGTTAATTACTTATTTGTTTCTAGTGGTTGGCGCGGTGTTTTGAATGGTGTTTATTTGCTCCCGGTAGAAGCTATTTCTAGCACGGGTAGTAAACGAGCGCTTGTCGCGGATGCCATCGTCCAAACTCCGCAACAGTACACCCAGGGACTTAATCAAAAAATGAGTCAAGCCGCAGAGTTACTGAGAGAAGACTATAAGAAAACTCAGGATGATTTAGAAGCGCTAAAGCGCAGCGCTCAAAATATTGCTGAGCAAGTCAAAGACACAACTGAAACGGTGACTGGGATTGCTAAAGAAAAGTTTTCTGAGGCGACGCAGCGACAAGACACTTCTCAACCAAATGAGACGATAAAAACAATTGATACGACGGCTCAGTCTTTACCAAACGAGCCTCCAGAGCTACCTGGAAACACTAATTAAGCTAATAGGATAAAAAATCGATGATGAAGCACATCAAATAATCTTTACTTATCGGTTTTGATTCAGGTGATTGAGCGGCAACTTAACAGTAAAAGTCGTGCCGCTGCCAACTTCACTTTCGACAGCGATCGCACCATCGTGTAAATCAACACACTCTTTAACGATTGTCAATCCCAGCCCTGTACCAGAGATTGTGCCGACATTCGTTCCTCGATGGAATCGCTCAAACAAGCGTCGTTGGTCCTCTTTTGGGATTCCTATTCCCTCGTCCTGAATTTGGAAGATTGCCTCACGATCCTGACAGATAAGTTCAAAATGAACTTTGCCACCTCTAGGAGAATATTTAATTGCATTTGAAAGCAAATGGTCAATAATTTGTCGCAGCAGCTTTTTATCCAGGTAGGCGTTAGCACACTGCCCTTGATGAATAAAAGTAATCGCGTGTTGGGAGCCTATGCTAAGTTGCAATTCTTCCACCAACTCGCGGCTAAACTCTACTAAATCTACTGGTATGGGATTAAGCTCTAACTTGCCAGCCTCTGTTTTATCCAGAAGAAGGATGTCGTTTAACAACCGAGCCATTTGTTTGCTAGCAGCTCTTATTTTCTGGAAATGCGAGTCTTTTTGTACGTCAGATAATTTGTGTTTGTAGCGTTCCAGTAATTCAGCAGACATAGAGATAATTGTCAGTGGCGTGCGGAATTCATGAGATGCAGCCCTGATGAAGCGAGATTTGAGATTGCTAAGTTCTTTTTCTTGTTCTAGTGCTTTTCGGGTTTGTTCCGCCTGTTTGTGGCGTTCGGTGATGTCACGCACTAGCCAGCGCAAACCGATTAAGTTGCCGGAGCGATCGCGTATAGCAGCCACGTTCAGTGCAGCTGGGAACGGCTGACCTTTTGAGGGTTGTAAGCGCACTTCCCAGTCGTGCAACTGCGGGAAGTGATTCAATTCGGTCAATATATCCCTAAAGGTTTTGCGATCTTCCTTAGCCACAAAAATCGCCATTGGTTTGCCGATTAGAGAATTCTGGGAGCGGTTCAGCAAAGCCGCGGTTGTGCGGTTAGCCTCCTGAATGATTCCAGAGGTATTCGTCACGATGTACCCGTCTGGGGCAAACTCAAATAGCTCTTGGTAGCGCTGGCGTTCTGCTTTTACAGTCTCGCAGGCGATCGCCAGTTGTTCGTTGCGTTGCTGCAACTCCTCTGTAGCCACCTGCAACTCTTCCAAAACCGTGGAGAGTTCCTGCAAAGCCTCCATTGTCAGTGTTTCCTGCGGATGCGGAAGGGATGGGGATTCCCTAGTACGCTGCCACAGCTCGTGCAGGCGCTGTTGTGCCGCCTCAATCTGTTGGTTAAAAATTTCCTCTTCCATCACGTACTTGTTCTGTGAGAATTAAGCTTAAGGGTTGATGCGCTTGCAGGAGTTTTCCTAAATTCACGAGCGATCGCTTCCTTCATACTCACAGATTTATGAATTTAGTATAAAAGCAAATCCTCTCACAAAAGATGCAAGCTTAGGAACAGCGCTATTACTTACCACCAGAATAATATTTGTAAATACAGGAAGCGGCAAACTATAAAATTGAATATTACTATCGTAATATCCTGTCATTGCTAAGTCTCTCTACTAATCATAATTGCTTAGTACTTAATTTGAGAATTCTTAAGCATTTTTTTCACAAGAATAAGGCAATGAACTTTTAATTAACAATTTATGCTTACTAATACTCAGAAATTAACTTAACCCTATCTTCGATTATAAGTATTAGAATATGATTCTGTGCAACTATGATTTTAAACTACTCATAACTTTACCGTAATACAATTATCAACTTTTAAATTAATGTTGAGTTTACTTATAAAAATATAGGATTAAAATTAAATTGCAAATTTTATTGGTAGATTAAAATTATTTTTTATCAGTAAAATTAGTTATTTAATATAAAACTTATTTAAAAAGCCACCCAAACTTTCAAGAAATAGTTTTTTCATAAATATAAAAATAAAAAGGCAGTGCTAGCTTTAACTTATTCCAATTCCAATTTCCATCATCTGAGGTTCTACGATAAACTTAACTTCAAGGTTAGTGAGTAAGAGTGCAGTAGCGATCGCGTCTATCCTTACTCTAATTGCAAACTGATACAAAAGCCTAGGAGTGCAGTTAATAAAAGTAACGATGTCATGCGATCGCGCTCATCTCCACCAAAGCAAACGCAAACATCTATACATGAAGGGGAAGCGATCGCACTTTTAATTAAATAATGCAACCGCTCTTCTCCTCAAAAACTACACTCGCAAATAACTACATCCTAAAATTAACTGACAACTATTAGCTCAAACAAATTTCCATTGTTTTATTCACTTAAGTATAACGCTATTGTCATGTACTAATTTGATTTGATAATAGCCATGAAATCCCTTATTTTTTAGGCTATGACTTAGATATTAATACAACCTAATAAAACCAAATTTTCAAATAACTAAACGGCTGGCAAAAAAGTTTCTTTTACACCCAAACTTTAGTATGTATTTAATACAGCATTAACAAAAAAATCTAGGTGACTGGATTAATTTTCTTGTATTTCTAGTTTAGTGTCAATATGGAAGTAAATACTCACAAATTTATATCACTCAATCCTCTAATAAACTTATCCCAAAGTGCTTGCTCACCTTAATACCTAAACAAATAATTAATAAAGAAACTAAAATATTAATTAGAATTTCTCTTGTTGAACCAAAGGGTAAGGATTGTAGATAAATAGTACATTTTGATAAGTCATTTCCTACGCATAATGCTAAAGGAAATAAGAGGAATACTCCGTTTACAATTAAGATCCATAAAGATATTTTAAAACTAACTTTTAACCAATATACAGCAACATCCTGTGCAATTTTATTTAAGACTATCACTCGCAAGCGCCTTCCTTTTGCGCTCTTCATGTTTTTTTCATTAAGAAGGTTCCATGTCCGTACACAAAAAGTAATTAGGCGTGGAATTATTAGAATAGCTAATATTATTAATCCTGCTCTACTTGTAGCAAAACCTTGCAATACTTCCCAATAACTAGAATAACATCTTCTGCTAGGCAACAAATAGGTGGGAAATGTTGACCCATTTCTACAAGAAATTACTTCAAAAGTGACCAGGCATAAAACTATTATTGTTACCGTACCAGAAACTATTCCTGTGACAGCAACAGACAAAGAATAAGAAATTCTGGTAAGTATCTTAAAAAAATTCATTGCTTCCAGAATACTTTTCAGTAAAGGGGCGATCGCTCTCAAAATCCAAAACGTTTAGCTTGATGCTGTGCTAGGCAAGTCGCTAGCTCGATTTCATCCGAAAAGTCTAATAAAGTTTCGCTTAATTCATCGAGAGCAGTTGCGGATAAGCTGTTGATTATTGATTGTAAATCGGGGGCGATCGCTCCTGATTTTTGAGACTAGCAGCCAGCTTTTAGGGCTGACTGCTAAATGGTTAACGACTAACTGCTGAATTATGCACCGACTGCTTCTTTAGCTGCATACATCACTTCTAAAGTGATGACGTTGAAACCGCGATCGCGTGCAAATTTCTCAGTGTTGCGCTTCACTTTACCGCGCACAAAACCGGGAACTTTGTTGAGTTCTGCTTGCGCTTCTTTGTTCCAACCGAGGTCAGAATCAGCAGAAATTCCCTTAGTAATTACTTCTTTGGTGTCGTGTCCGCCGAAGATTTCTAACAGGTGATCTTCCATTCCCAAAGTGAAGGAATTGTAGATCAAATCTGTAATTTGGTTCGTACCTTCGTAACCGCAGAATGGCTTGTAACCGATGGGGAAATTCTGAACGTGAATCGGTGCTGCAATCACGCCGCAGGGAATATTTAGACGCTTACCGACGTGACGTTCCATTTGGGTACCGAAGATGGCAGAAGGTTCCACACGAGCGATCGCATCCCCAATTTGACCGTGGTCTTCGGTGACGATCACTTCATCGCAGTATTCGCCTACCTGCTCTTTGAACCACTCAGCATCGTACTTGCAGTATGTTCCCGCCCAAACAACGTGAATCCCCATTTCTCTTGACAAAATTTTCGTGATGGCGGCGGCGTGGGTGCTGTCACCAAACACCACAGCTTTCTTCCCTGTCAAGTTTTGGCAGTCAATTGAACGGGAGAACCAAGCGGCTTGAGAAACGTGCAAAGTTTGCTCGTTGATGTAGTCTTCGTAGTTAACATCTGCGCCTTGAGCATTAATGATTTCCTGAATTTTGCGGATGCAACGTGCAGTTTCCACCACACCCATCGGCGTAATGTCTACAAAAGGCATCCCAAATTCTTTCTCCAGATACTGAGCTGCCATTGGCCCGATTTCGCGGTAAGGAACCAGGTTAAACCAAGCCTTTGGCAAATTCTTGAGGTTGTGAACTGATGCGCCTTCGGGAATTACTTCGTTGACTTGAATCCCCAAGTCAGCCATCAACCGCTTCAACTCGGTGCAGTCGTGGTGATTGTGAAATCCGAGGCTGGAAATTCCGAGAATGTTAACCGAGGGCTTTTCAGTTTTCCCTTCGGGTAAATCGCCTTTTTTCCGGGCTTTCTCGATGTAAAGCTGGACAATTTGCCGCAGGGTAATGTCGGCTGCTTGCAGTTCATTGACGCGGTAGTGGTTCACGTCCGCCAGCATTACGTCTGACTTGGTTTCTATGGAAGCTCGTTCTACGAAGTTTTCCAGGTCTTCTTGGAGAATGCTGCTGGTACAGGTAGGAGTTAAAACAATTAGGTCTGGATGTTCCTCAACGTCTTTGCGGGTGATATTGTCCACCACCTTTTCTTGGGAACCACGCGCCAAAACGTTCCGGTCAACGGAACTGATGGTAACTGGGGTGAAGTTGCGATCGCGCTCTAGCATCGAGCGCATGACGTTAAAGTAGTCATCGCCAATTGGCGCGTGCATAATGGCGTGGACGTTCTTAAAGGAACTGGAGACCCGCAGAGTACCAATGTGCGCGGGACCTGCATACATCCAGTAAGCCAATTTCATAGAGTTCTCCCTTCGTGCTGATGACTATCTATCTATCTGGAATGAGCTGAAACAGTTGATTTCAAAGGCTAATTGTCTCAGATTGTCTCAAACATCCACCAACCCCGATCTCATGAGCGGTTAGGGTTCTGGTGAACTGCAAAAGTGCCTGGAATGCCCTTCATCTATATAATCCAGGCTGGTATAAGAGCGATCGCACTCTCGTCGATCTGAAACGATTCTTAATTTTTAGGGATATTCCTTTATTTAATGGGTCGAGGAACTCAATGCTTTGCGCTGTGCATCTAGCAATTCTTGAATCCCCTGTTCGGCTAAATCCAATATTTGATTGAGCTGAGTCCGATTAAAGGTGCCTTCCTCAGCCGTTCCTTGAACTTCAATGATGTTCAGTTGGTCGTCCATCACCACGTTGAAATCTACCTCAGCCGCCACATCCTCAACGTAGTTCAAATCTAAAACTGGCTCTCCCTGCAACAGTCCTACCGAAACTGCGGCAATTTGATGGCGAATTGGCGATCGCGTCAACTCTCCCTGCTCTATCAGCTTTTCTATTGCGTCTGCAAGCGCTACAAACCCGCCGAAAATCGATGTTGTGCGGGTTCCGGCATCCGCTTGTAAAACATCGGCATCTATCGTTATCGTGCGTTCTCCGAGTGCCTCTAAATCTAGCGACGCCCGCAAGCTGCGCCCAATCAATCGCTGAATCTCTTGAGTACGTCCAGACAGCTTCATAAATTCCCGTGCTTGGCGTTGGGGTGTCGCACCCGGTAGCATCCGATATTCAGCCGTTAGCCACCCTTTGCCGGTGCCTTCTAAAAACTTGGGGACACCTTTTTGAATCGTCGCACTACAGAGAACATGAGTGTCGCCGCAGCTCGTTAGAACCGAACCCGCTGCAAATCGGGTGAACATTCGTTCAAACCGAACCGGACGTAGTTGGTAAAATTGCCGACCATCAGGACGCAGCCAAGACATCGCACTTGCCTCAAAATTCTTGATTAGGATACAGCACTTACCAGTCAATTTAAGTTAATTAATCTGTTGAACTTTAACAATCTACGATGATTTATTTAGGAACGACTCACTGCTATAGCTTTCGGCTAAGGCGGCGAGTCGTTTGCTATCATTTTCGTTCTGCTATTCGCAGTTTAGCGGAGCGAGAGCGAGGATTATTTTCCAGTTCATCGTCTTGCGGTGTAATCGGTTTTTTGGTTAACACCTGCAATATCGACGATTCTCTAAAACCATGCTTTACCAAGCGATCTTCTAAACTGTGAAAACTGATGATGCCAATCCTACCGCCTGGTTTGAGCCAGTTGGGTGCTTGATTCAGGAAGGTTTCTAGAGACTTTAACTCATCGTTGACGACAATTCGCAGCGCTTGAAATACCCGTGTGGCAGGGTGAATTCTGCCGTAGCGGTACTGACGGGGAACGCTATACGCGATCGCCTCTGCTAACTCGGTTGTTGTCTGAAACGGACGTTTTTCCACAATTGCTCTAGCAATTCGCCGCGACAGCCGCTCTTCCCCGTATTTAAAGAAAATATCCGCCAGTTCCGCTTCTTTCCAGTGATTAATGACTTCTGCGGCGGTCAGCGATTGCTGCTGATTCATTCGCATATCTAAGTCAGCTTGGTGGCGAAAACTAAAGCCTCGCTCTGGAACATCGAACTGAGCAGAACTCACGCCTAAATCCGCAATAATTCCGTCAAATATTACACCATTCGGTTGATATTTGGTGAAATTGCCATGCCAAAATTGGATGCGTTCCCTAAAATCGTGCAATTGGGTTTTAGCCGCAGCGATCGCTTGTTCATCCTGGTCAATCGCCGTCACCCGAACATCCGGTGCCGCTTCCAGAATTAACCGACTGTGTCCGCCACCCCCCACCGTCGCATCCAGGTAGTGTCCCCCCGGACGGATTTCCAACCCGGCAATTAACTCCCGACTCAGTACCGACAGATGAAAAAATGCCGGTGCTTCCGTCTGATTGGTCAAACTCTTGTCAATTTCATCCATCAAAAAAACTTAGCGACGATAAATAGGCGCACCCTCTATTTTGCCTATAATTTTTCCGATTTTCTGGTTATACCCATGCTTATCGTTACAGGAGCAGGACATAAGCTTGAGCTGGAAGCTGGATTTCCGAGACCAGTTTATTCAGAGTGGAAATTTATCGCCGTTGCTAATTGTCGAGCGCTCTTGCCTTGCTTTCAATAGTAGCTGGTAGTGATTTTGGGCACGCTTTTGGTAAACGTTTGCCGCCTGGATTTGCCCTTGTTTGAGAAAAGCGCCAATTAACTCGCACCCTGAAAGGAGCTGGTCTGCATTGATAGCGATCGCCTTCTCAATTGAATACCTGAGTCATCAAGCTCTTGTTGAAGACGATCGAAGTCGCAGAAAAACCAGCCTGTACCGCTGTCAATTTCCGAATTGGCTAGTTATGTCAAGCTGTCTATTCTACTTGTAAACCCAATGTCCCCATCGCGTATGACGTCGCCTTGTTCGCTAAATCAGGCCCCGCTTTTTCGGGTGAACCGGCATCGAAGGGCGGGGCTGGATCGTACTCCATCAAGAGTTGAGCGATCTTGGCGGCTTCCTCACCACAAAGCGCTTTAGCAACCACAAGACCAAAATCAATGCCTGCTGTCACCCCTCCCCCCGTCATGCGATTACGGTCAATCACGACTCGCTCTGTCCCGACTTCAACCCCCAACGCGGCTAGGTGTTCCCGCATCATCCAGTGAGTCGCCGCTCGATAGCCTTGCAGCAGTCCTGCCTTCGCCAAAAACATAGAGCCGCCACACACAGAGGTAATAAACTTTGCGGTGCTTCCTTGCCGACGCAGAAATCCAAGGATCTCTGGATCGTCTATGATTGCCATCTGTTTTAAGCCGCCGCCGACACAGAGGACGTCCAAGGGCGGGCAATGGTCAAAGGTGGTATCCGGCAAAATCACCATGCCGTCATCGGTTTCGATCGGGTCTAACGTTTTCCAGATTCGATGAATCTGGACATTGGGAAGCGCACTAAAAACTTGCTGGGGTCCCACAATATCCAGTGCGGTCATGCCGGGATAGATGACCAAACCAATAATCTGCTTTTGTGAGTCCGTCATACATCAATCCTTCTAATCGCGCTTGCAATGAAATCTATCCTTATACTAGGGATGGCAAACCACTGCGCCTAGTCCTCGACCGAGTACTCTTTAAGGCATAACACCCAATCCAAGATGATTTCCTTGCAGCTTTTATTTGAAGCCATTAGTCAGGTAAAAGAGGAACAAGACCTGCGATCGCAACTCGTGCCAAAAATTGGTGAGTACTTTGCTGCTAAGCGTTCGGGAATTTTTTTCTTCGACCAGCTTTTAGGCGACCGCAAGTTTCAAAAAGTGCTGAATGTTGTCTTATCCATTGAACATAATCCTGTGGCGCGTTACCTAGCAGAGCGCCATACGCCTGTCCATGAAGGATTAGTGACATCCCCAAAAGCCTGGGCAATCATTTGTCCTCGTCCCGATCATTGGCACGTGATGGCAGGACCAATTATCGATCGGGGTCAATTAATCGGCTCAGTGGGTTGCACCCGTGACAAATCAATGCCTGCCTTTGATGCCCAAGATATCGCTGATTTGAGTGCCATTTGTTTACACCTATCAGTTTGGATCGCCAGCGTGCGATTCGCGCCAAGCACAGTTAAAGACCCGATTTTGGAACCTCAGCACCAACCCTTAAAGACCCATCGCTTAACGTCTCGTGAGTTGGAAATTGCCAACTTGGTAGCGCTGGGTCGAACCAACACAGAAATCGGAACTGAACTTTGGATTACCGAGAATTCTGTCAAGCAGGCTTTGAAGCGAATGTTCCGTAAGCTTGAGGTTTCGTCTCGTACAGAAATGGTTGCACAGCTTTTTGCGACACAACACGCTTTTCCAAGTGCAAAGCCATCTCCATCTAACTTGGCGCTGAACGCTCACCAGTAACCTTTGACGGCGTTGCCTAAATCATGACGATTTCAGCAACACCGGATTCCCTACGTTGTGCCAAAATTCTCCTTGGTTAAATGCAGCTAGATTTCCGACGTATCCTGCGGACAAAGCTCCATATAATTAAGGAAGCGAAACAAAAATCAACACTCAGTAGTAAACAGACAGTGCCAGTCGGAGTGATTTTGGCGTGTTTACGAAATTTCAGGTGCGGCTGCCCAAATCGGCTTCAAGGAGAGATGGCTGAACTATGGCAAAGATAGAAACTAGAACAGAACCGATGGTGCTGAACATGGGTCCGCACCATCCCTCCATGCACGGAGTGCTGCGACTCATCGTTACCCTGGATGGGGAAGATGTCGTGGATTGCGAACCCGTGATCGGCTACCTGCATCGCGGTATGGAAAAAATTGCCGAAAACCGCACCAACATCATGTACGTCCCCTACGTCAGCCGGTGGGACTATGCAGCGGGAATGTTTAACGAGGCTGTCACCGTTAATGCGCCGGAAAAACTAGCCGGTATCTCAGTTCCCAAACGCGCCAGCTACATCCGCGTCATCATGCTGGAATTGAACCGTATCGCCAATCACCTGCTGTGGTTGGGACCATTTTTGGCTGATACGGGCGCTCAGACTCCCTTCTTTTATATCTTCCGCGAACGGGAGATGATTTATGACCTGTGGGAAGCCGCCACTGGTTATCGGATGGTGAATAACAACTACTTCCGTATTGGGGGAGTTGCTGTTGATTTGCCTTACGGGTGGGTTGACAAGTGCTTAGACTTTTGCGACTACTTCCTGCCAAAAGTTGACGAATACGAGCGCTTGATTACAGACAACCCCATCTTCCGCCGTCGCGTGGAAGGCGTGGGCACCATCAGCCGCGAAGAAGCGATCAACTGGGGACTTTCTGGCCCTATGTTGCGGGGTTCTGGCGTCAAGTGGGACTTGCGGAAAGTTGACCACTACGAATGTTACGACGACTTCGACTGGCAAGTGCATACGGAAACTGGCGGTGATTGTTTTGCCCGTTACTTGGTGCGGATTCGGGAGATGCGCGAATCTGTCAAGATTATTTACCAAGCTATCAAAGCACTTCCCGGTGGTCCTTACGAGAACTTGGAAGCCAAGCGTATGGCAGAAGGGCCAAAATCCGAATGGAATGGCTTTGACTACCAGTACATTGGTAAGAAAATCGCTCCCACTTTTAAGATTCCCAAGGGCGAACATTACGTCCGTGTCGAGAGTGGGAAAGGTGAGCTAGGAATCTATATTATTGGCGATGATAATGTTTTCCCTTGGCGTTGGAAGATTCGTGCAGCCGATTTCAACAACCTGCAAATCCTCCCGAGTCTTCTCAAGGGTGTAAAACTCGCTGATATTGTGGTGATTTTGGGTAGCATCGATATCATCATGGGTTCTGTAGACCGCTAAAAAAGCGAAAGGTAAAAGGCAGAATTAGGGTAGGAAATGCCTGCCTAAAACGTCTGAAACTTAAAAAGTAGTAGCGGATAGGTAGCGAATGTAACTGAATCGATTGTCGGTTAAAGGAGATAGTTTAACTGTTTCTCAAACTGGGCAAATATTCATTACAGTCGTTACATTTCGTTGCTACTTTTTTGTTGAGGTTTGTTAATGACTATTCCTGAAATTACTCAAATACTTTTAGCTGCTAAAAAAGAAAAAGGGCTAAGTTTTGCTGATTTAGAAAAGGTTGTTGGACGCGACGAAGTCTGGATTGCGGCAGTAATTTATCGTCAAGCAAGTGCTTCTGAAGACGAGGCAAGTAAGCTAATCTTCGCCTTAGGAGTTGACCCGATATATGCTAAAGAACTAACAGAATGCCCGTTAAAAGGATTGGGGCCAGTCGTTCCTACTGACCCCCTGATTTATCGCTTTTATGAAATTATGCAAGTGTATGGAATGCCGCTAAAAAGCGTCATTCACGATAAGTTTGGGGACGGGATTATGAGCGCGATTGACTTTACGTTGGATGTAGAGAAAGAAGAAGATCCCAAAGGCGATCGCGTAAAAATTATTATGTCGGGCAAGTTCCTCTCCTACAAAAAGTGGTAGCTCGTTGGTAGGGTTGGGAAAGGCGATCGCATCATCAGCGCGATCGCCTTCTTGATGAGACGCTGGCAAGCGTGATCGCTTCCCTGTTAAACTCCTGTTTTAAGGATTTTTTGGAGAGAACTGTGGCGAACCAACCCAATGCCGTAGAGTGGACACCCGAAGCTGAAGCCAAGTTGAAAGAAATTCCCTTTTTTGTCCGTCCCGCCGCTCGGAAAAAGATCGAAAAATTTGCACAAGAAGCAGGGCAAAAAATAATAACAGTGGAAGTTTATCAGCAAGCTAAACAACAGTTTGGGCAGTAGCAGAATTCGCCCGGAAGTTTAAGGGCGATCGTATTTTCGGTTGAGAGCGCGATCGCGTTTTGTCTTAGTTTTGCCTCAAGTATCGCAGTCGTAAATGATTCGTGAAGGCGAGATCCCCGACTTCGAGAGAGAAGCCGGGGATCTGAAGAGCCGAAACGCAACTCAAATAGGATTGCTATATCAGACGACACACACCCAGTTGAACGTTTAAAACCCGCTATAGTTGATCGTTGGATTGGGTGTAGTTGAAAATCCTGTGTTCGGCAAGCTGGTGGTGCCAGGAGTCGTGATTAACCCGCCAGAATTGCTTGTACTGGGAGTGATGGGATAGCTACTCGGCAAGCTGGTGGTGCCGGGAGTCGTGATTAACCCGCCAGAATTGCTTGTACTGGGAGTGGTGGGATAGCTACTCGGCAAGCTGGTGGTGCCGGGAGCCGTTATCGTCCCATCTGGCAAGGTTGTATTACCCAAGGGGGCGGGAGACTGATTTGGTTGGGTTGTAGCATCCGGCTGGGTTGTATAGACTCCGAACATGGTTGTCGGATCGGCGGTCGTTGTAGACTGTTTTGCCTTGGTCTTTTTGGGTGAAGAACGCCTAGTCGTGCCAGTCTCCTCAGAAGCAGTTTCCTTGAGAGTAGAGTTTTGATTGAGTTGGGACATGACTGGAATACTGACCAAATAACAGATTCCAAGAAATCCAGCGATGCCAACAAAACCTTTGACTAAATTCTGCCCCGCCGATGACTTTTCTGATTTTGATCTTGTTCGTGGATTCATGGGTGCTTCCTAAATTGAGTAGAGTACCCGCATGGTGAACAAACCTCTCACAACCCCGTAAATATACCTATCGGCTCCCCCTACACTTTAAGGAGTCTCCAAGGAGAAGTGCTATAAAATCAGAGCTATCTTTATCAATCCTTTAAATAAATCGGTTATTCTCGCCCGATCGTAAAGCTTCTGTGAAGTGCCTGTGAAGCGATCGCAGCACGTAAAAAGCCGGGAAATTTATTTCCGGCTTAAAGCTAAAGTAAGCTAAAGCTTTCTGGTTAGCCGCTGGTTGACAGACAAAATTCAAGAAGCAAAACTTGCAAGACTCTCCAAAACTCTCGAAACCCAATCTACAGGGAAAGATTTGTCAATCAGATAGCGATCGCATCCTCAACGCTACTCTACTCGCAACCTTTACTCCAATTCTTTAGTTTCTCTGTAGCGAACTCGCGCACTTTCTGGTCTGGGTCATTGAGAGAGCGATCGCGCAACAGTAGTATAGTTTGGGGATGGCTGGGATATTGCTCAATGATTCCCTCAAGTGCGTATTGCCGAGGGTTACGATTTGAGGGATGGTCGCGCTCAAAGGGGTCATTGACAGCGCGATCGCACAAAAATTCAAACACACCAGGCGTATCCTTCCAACCCTTTGCTAACTCTTGGACTGCTATTCGTCTAACACTCCAACTGCCAGCTGCTTGAACACAAGTTTTAAGAATAGGTAAGGTATCAGGGTCGTTTTTCCAATTCTTTGCTAACTCTTGTACTGCTACAACTTGTACACCCCAGTCGTCAGATGCTTGAGCATAGGTTTTAAGAATAGGTAAAGTATCAGGGTCGTTTTTCCAACCTTTAGCTATTTCCTCCAATGCTGCCTGCCGCTCATACCCAGTTTTATCCGATTGGACACAAGTTTTGAGCCACAATAATGTATTAGGGTCATCTTTCCAAACTGTTGCAATCTCTGCGACAGCCTGGGTGCGAATTCTCTTGATTAGTTTGTACTTTTCTTCATTCAGCTTGTACTCCTCTTGACTTGAGGCTCGTTCTTTATCTCCGTATTTTGCTAAGCCTTTCAAGTGATTGAGTAAATTCGTAGAAGTTATTACAATTAAAGCTCTATTTCTCACATCTGAAAAACACTTAGCTGCCAGAAATAGATTTATAAATTTTTGCGCTTCGCCATTTTGAGCCATCAGATAGTCAATAATTTCACCGGCAAAGCTCGTATCAATCATCCCCGCAATCAGCCGCAGCACTTCATGCCAAGACTCATCCTGCCAGTGCTTGCCAAAAACTTCTGTTTTGAGTTCTTCAAGCGTCAAACCCCCTCCAATCCCCCGTTTCCCAAACCGCTCAACAAACTCACAAGCACAGAAGTATTCTAAAAATGTCCTATGCACAAACGCATAGGAATCAGCACCCAGGAAACACAAAATAAAATTGCGACTCCGCAGTTGTTCAATCAGCAATCTGGCAACAGTTCTTGGCTGATTGACTTCTGTGCTTTTCAAAAAGCTAGTTAGAATCTTTTCTAAATCATCCCCGCTAATTAGATTACCAGCTAAACCGTTATCAGATGCTTGCATAAAGTAGGCAACCTGACGTAAGATTGCCTGCTTGTCTTTATAGTCAATCGTTACCGAATCTACCCTCGGATTTTCTAGCAGTTTCTGCTCCACATCCCATTGATGCAGCAGCAACCGCGAGGCTTGGTTGTAGAGTTCTGGTCTATCTCTTGGCAATTCTTGATTGCGGTTTAAAATCGCCATCATCGTCAGTAACAGAGGATTGCCCGCCAGCTCTCCAATTGCTGAAGAAGTCTCAATTGCCCTTTGCAGTCGCTCTCGCTTTCTAACTTTATCAGCCTCATCGCTGAACGTTAATTCATGCCATCGTTTGATAAAATTCTCAATTTTGTCTGACTCTAAATCTTGCATCATGAAGTGACAAAACTCAGCATCTCGCAACCGTTGCGGTTTGTAGCCAATAATGCGAGAAGTCACAATTACCCGCACATTTGGATAGTCATTCGTGAAGCGATGGATATCAGTAATAACCTCCTCTCGTTGCACCGGATCGAACACCTCATCCAACCCATCAAACATTACTAAAACCTTGCCAGCTTTTAGCCGTTCGTGCAGTTCATGCTGATTTAGACGACAAATAACACTGCCTTTGTAGAAGAATTCGAGAAAATCTTTGCATTGTCCAGAGTCGCGATTGCGAATATAAGTCCGCAATTCAATCAGCAACGGAATTGGCTGTTCAATAACACTATTGAGAGGCGTTCTTGCCCAATTCAAAGCGATGTATTGCAACAAGGTGGACTTCCCCGAACCCGGATCGCCCAAAATTACAACATAGGGATAAGTTTGAAAGTCATTAACAATATCCAGAACTGAGCGAATTGGCTGTTGATAATAAACCTGTTTATATCGTTCCCACTCCTCCGGGTTAACATCAGCTTCGAGTTGGTTACTCTCTCTCAGTCGTTTTTGATACTCTTTAGGAATCTCGTAAACTTGGGGTAAATATTCCTGGCACTCCCGCACATCTTGTGCTATGAAAACTTGCCATACCTTGAGTTTTTCTCGATAGTCGTAAATACTCGTATCTAAACTATCTAAATTAAGATTGCTGTATCGCTCTTGCAGTCCTTGCTGATACCGCTTCAAGTCAAATTCAGTAGGAATTCCAGCCAATTCTTTAGTATTTTGCTGAATAGCTTCCAGATTTTGAGAGTCAAGTATAGTGCGTAACTCGTCTGATTCGCGGATAATGGCTTTAACTTTTTTAAGATAACGCTTGCCAACTTGTTCCCAATCAAATTCCTGTGGCAAAGATATCAAGTCTAGCTGATACCAAGTTTCAGATAATTTCTTAGTACTTATTGCTTGACAGTCATATTGAAAACCACTTCCTAGTATCTCTTTAACAGATTTATTATTAATAAATTGATTAAATGGTGTGATGTAAGCTTTCAGTTGTTCTTCAGAAAGTTCAGCATCTTCTAATTCCTGCTGCACCAATTGCAAAAATTCCTTCAGAGCTTTACCCGCTGCCTTTTGCAGGGTATCTTTCTGGAATAATCCCGTAAAATCCTTGATGCTGTCCTTGAAAAAATCTTTAACGTAATCGTCTAAAGCTCCTTTGGCTAAAGGAGCCAGAACCTCTGTAAACACAAATCCCGCAACAGTATGAACTCCCCAGACCACTAACCAATCCACCATAATCCTCGTACCTACTGAATTCCGTAGACTACGAGTATAGCGAGTGTGTTGGCGCGATCGCTTTCAGCGTGCGAGTCTCAAAAGAGCGATCGCGACAACCAATTAGTATGGAGTTGATATCAGATAATTTTGATGCCCAGAGGTTTTTTATGAACGAAAGCACCATTAACACGCAAGCGAATATCTCTGCTGAGTCCCCGTTATGGGAAGAACTTGCCGATGAAGCAGCCGCTACTTGCGTCGGAGGAAGTGTCTTGACGGATCTTTTAGGCGAATTGGATAATGCGATCGCATCATCGCCTTTTTCAGAAGAAGGTAGCCAGTTTGTTGAGGAAAATAGCGGGACTATTCAAGACATCTTTCAAGGTTGGATCAATTATATTGACCTGATTAACAGCCTGGGTTGAAGCCTCTAGCACTCTAGCAATTCTCTATGGGATGGAGTACATAGCCCCACCCCTGCCCCTCCTACAAAGGTCGAGCCATTCAATATTGCCCCTCTCCACGAATGTCGAGCCACTCAATATTGCCCCTCTCCGTGAACGGAGAGGGGTTGGGGGTGAGGTTCCGAATTCCCCTCTCCTACGGCTCTACATAAAATCGCGGGGGTCCGTTACATATCCAGTCAACGCCGAAGCCGCAGCCGTATAAGGCGACGCCAGATAAATCCCGGCCTCTTTATTCCCCATCCGTCCGGGGAAATTGCGGTTAGTCGTAGAAACGCAAATTTCCGGCTCGTTCACGCGACCGAAAGTATCCTTGGGACCACCCAAACAAGCCGCGCAGGAAGGTGCCGCAGGCTCAATGCAACCAGCCGCCAAGAAAATCTCAGACAAAGTTTGCCCTTCGTACTTCTGGGTGAATAAGTCTTCGTAGACTTTCTGCGTTGCCGGTACTAAATAAGTAGGAACTTTCACCTGCTGTCCCTTAAGAATGCGGGCAGCGTACATAAAATCTGAGGTTTTGCCGCCAGTGCAGGAACCGATATAAACTCGGTCAATCTTGACATCCCGGCATTCCCGCGCCAAAGCACGATTATCTGGAGAATGGGGCTTTGCGACGACCGGCTCTAACTTAGAGACATCATAATGCCGATCCGAGTAGAAACGAGCATCAGCATCCGTATAAACTGGCTCGAAAAGCTTATCAGTCCGGGCGCGGACGTACTCAAACGTCGTTTCATCCGGGGCGACCGTGCCATTTTTGCCACCCGCCTCAATCGCCATATTACACAGCGTCATCCGGTCTTCCATCGACAGACCGTTAATGGTAGTACCGGCAAATTCCAGCGCCCGATACGTGGCTCCAGCAACCCCAATATCTCCAATGATTTGCAAGATCAGGTCTTTCGCCAACAGGTAATTCGGCATCTCGCCCTCAAAGACAAAGCGCATCGTCGCCGGGACTTTGATCAGCAGCTTGCCGGTGCCCATAATGAAACCAGCGTCCGTGTTGCCAATGCCGGTGGCGAACTGACCAAAAGCGCCCGCGTTACAGGTATGGGAATCGGTACCAAACAGCACTTCCCCAGGACGGGTGTGACCTTCTTGTGCTAGGGCAATGTGACAAACACCTTTGTAATCTGGATTGGCTTTAAAGTCGGCTCGGTCGGTGATGTCGTAGAAATATTTAATGTCTTGCTCTTTGGCAAAGTCGCGCAGAATATCAACGTTGCGGTTAGCGCGTTCGTCGGCAGTAAAAATGTAATGGTCTGGAATCAAAACAATCTTTTCTTTGTCCCAGACTTTGGCATCTGCGCCAAATTCGCGCTTGAATACCCCGATTGTACCGGGGCCACAAACGTCATGGGTCATTAACAAATCAACGTTAACCCAAATATTCTCCGCCGGTTCGACAATAGCCCGACCAGAGGCACGAGCCAAGATTTTTTCGGTGAGAGTCATCCCCATAGCTATTTTCCTCTTCCTTGCAAAGACGCGATCGCTTTTATTTGATAATGCCTATTTTCTCCAGCCCTCTGTCATTCTATAACAATGTATTTCAGACAACTAATACTAAGGATAGATGTGGGCTGGATACCTGAAATGTTTGACTCTCAACCTTGTCCACGATTTAACTACTCAAATTTATCAGGCAAAACTAAAAATAAGGGTTCAACGTTACTGGAGATAAATCTGAAGATAAATATAAATATTAAAACGCTTGTATTGTAGATTCATCAATCTACATTTATATCCCTAAATATTAATCACTGATTTTTCTGACGTTGCGAGTAAGGAATAATGGGTAATTGGTATAGGTAAAAACTTTTCAGTTCTAGAGACGCCATTATCGCGTCTAAATTTTGAATTCAAGAGCTTTCTTCAACTCAAAACACTCATTACCCATTACCCATTAACCATTACCACTTCAACAGATTAAACTGCTCCATGTCCACCGTCTCGCGGTTGCGATAGATCGAAAGCACAATCGCCAAACCCACAGCGGCTTCAGCGGCTGCAACAGTAATCACAAAGACGGAAAAAACCTGACCTTTAATTTCTTGAGGATCGAGGAAATTAGAAAAAGCCATTAAATTCAGGTTTACAGAATTCAGCAGCAATTCAATCGACATCAGCACGCGAACAGCATTACGGCTGGTAATCAAGCCATAGATACCGATGCAGAAGAGGGCAGCGGCTAGCAGTAGAAAATACTGAAGTTCTAGGTGCATGAGTTTTCTTGGTTTCTAGGTGTTGGTATCTGCGGGGAGTTTACCGCTTTCGGAGCCGACCGTCAAAAGTTCGCGAGGACGTTCCGGCAACGTTAACGAGGTTGGTTGAGTTAGCTGAGGTGAAATTTCTTCTGGAATATACTCACGACGTGCCAGAACAATTGCGCCCACCATTGCCATCAACAACAACACAGATGCCAACTCAAAGGGTAGCAAAAAGTCACTGAAGAAATGCAGACCAATCTGCACAATGCTACTTTCAATGGGAGTGGTCAAGACCGCTAAAGTCCAGGGAGTTCTGATCACCATCGTACCCAGAAGCCCAAACAAGCCGATACAGACCAAAGCCGTTGATGCTTGGCGAATCCAGCGATTGCGAATGGGTGCAAAATCTTCCCGCTTGTTTACCAGCATGATGGCAAACAAAATCAGGACGTTAATCGCTCCAACATAAATGAGAACCTGCGCCGCCGCTACAAAGTCTGCATTGAGAAGAAGATACAGCCCAGCGATGCTAACAAAAACTCCACCCAGTAAGAAGGCTGAGTAGACAATATTAGTAAACAGCACCACTCCTAAAGCTGAGCCAATCATCATTAGCGACAGCAGGCCAAACGAAACAATCTGAACGCCTTCAGCTAGATTCATTTTTGTCCTTTGTCAGTAGTCAATCGTTTATTTGTCATTCGTCATTCATCATTAGTTTTTTACAAGTGACTAATGACAAATGACAAATCACTTTTATTTTTCCGTTTGTTCCAGAATTTCCGCTGGAAGCTGACCGGGGCGACGGGAACCTTCTGGCAGGTCGTGCGGGTCCATGACGCCCTTGGGCAGGTAGACAAGTTCGCGCAGCGGCGTCACCATTGGGTCTTGCGTGACTTTGTACGGTAAACGACCCAGTGCCACGTTGTCAAAATTCAATTCGTGACGGTCGTAGGTGCTAAGCTCGTACTCTTCGGTCATTGATAGGCAATTGGTTGGGCAGTATTCCACGCAGTTGCCGCAAAAGATACAAACTCCGAAGTCGATGCTGTAGTGCTTGAGGAGTTTCTTTTTGCTTGCTTTGTCAAACTCCCAATCCACTACTGGCAGGTTGATGGGACAAACCCGCACGCAGACTTCGCAGGAAATGCACTTATCAAATTCAAAGTGAATTCGACCCCGGAAACGCTCGGAAGGAATGAGTTTTTCGTAGGGGTACTGCACGGTAATCGGACGCCGCCGCATATGGTCGAAGGTTACAGACAACCCTTGACCAATATATCGAGCCGCTTGGACGGTTTCTTTGGCGTAATCGCCAACTTGTTTGAGGAACTTAAGCATTGTTCTGTGTCTCTCTCTGATTAGAGAATCGGTTATTGGTGATTGTAGAAAAAGGTAATTTTTCCCACGACTTATTACCGATTACCGATTACCAATTACCCGCCAAAAGCAACGGGAAATGCTAATTTTAGGGCTGCGGTCAGTAGCAGGTTGACTAAAGACACTGGGAGCAGAAACTTCCACCCTAGATCGAGCAGTTGGTCAATGCGAACCCGTGGTACAGTCCAGCGCAGCAGAATCGCTATGAAAACGAGGAAGTAGGCTTTTAGGAGGGTCATGGTGATCCCCAGTGATGCATCAATCACCTGCAACCAGGGACTGGTTTCATTAACTCCTAGCCAGCCGCCTAACATTGAAAGGGGAATCGGAAATTCCCATCCGCCTAGATACAAGATTGCAACTAGCAGGGCAGAGAGGACGAGGTTGACGTAAGAGCCGATATAAAATAGACCGAATTTCATCCCGGCGTATTCGGTCTGATAACCGGCAACCAGTTCTTCTTCTGCTTCTGGCAGGTCAAAAGGGAGTCTTTCGCACTCTGCCAACGCGGCGATCCAAAAGATGAGGAAACCTACGGGTTGCCGCCAGACGTTCCAGCTGAGGACGCCGTAGCCAGATTGCTGTTCTACGATGTCGATGGTGCTAAGACTGTTGGACATCATCGCGATCGCAAGTACGGAAAGCGCTAGGGGAATTTCGTAACTAATCGACTGCGCTGCCGCCCTTAAACCCCCTAGTAGGGAATACTTGTTGTTTGAAGAATAGCCGGACATCAGCAAGCCAATCGGCTGAATGCTGGAGAGGGCAATCCACAAAAAGACGCCCATTCCGACGTTAGAGATTACCAGGTTTTGCCCAAACGGCACAATCAGGAAGGACAAAAACACTGGGATGACGACGATGATTGGGCCTAGCGTGAATAGCAAGCGGTCGGTCTTGGCTGGGACAATATCTTCTTTGAAAACCAGCTTTAGACCATCGGCGACCGGCTGCAAAACACCCAGTGGTCCTGCGAATTCTGGCCCAATTCGCTGCTGAGCCGCAGCAGAAATCTTCCGCTCCAGCCAGACGACCACTAGCACCCCTACGGTAGCACCAATAATCATCAGAAACATCGGCAGCGGCATCCAAATGGCTTTGGCGGCACCTGCTGGGATGCCCAGATCCCTGAGGGATTGGATAAAAGTTCCTTGTAGGTCAATACCTGGGTTCATGTTTCCCGAACGAAGTAATTACTAGGACAATTCGAGACAAGATGTATCGAATCAATCTATCTGTTCTTTTGTGAAGATTTTTTTCAGCTACACAGCCTAGTATATCGTTGGAGCGCATCCAGCCCAGCGCAGCAAATAAGAAATTCTACTTATCCTTAAGTTAAAGTTTTCTGTGGTCAGGAAGAAGGAAGGCGCGATCGCGTGTTTTGGCGTGTGGAAGTGCGATCGCCTGTGTAATTATCACTGATACTGCTCGAACCAGACGGCTAAATCCGTCGGTGCCGTAAAATCCAACAGCGCCTCACCCAACTCCTCTAATTGAGCGATGGGTATCTGTTGAATCCGGCTCTTGCATCTGTTGGTCAACTGAGGCAACTAATCCCTACGAAGGTCAACCAATTAACAGTAAGCTTCCCCATCTACCCCGATTTTCGGAACCAGCGATCGCTCCTCCCGTCTCCGCCACAAAAAAAGCGCGATCGCTTCTCTATACAATTTTTGTCGGAAGCGATCGCGTTTTTTCGGGTTCTAGATGACTATCGTTGTTCTATAGAAATGTAGCCAGCTTCGCGAGAACCTTTATAAATTTGAGTCGGACGATAGATGCGGTTTTCTCCTAACTGTTCCTTCCAGTGAGCCAGCCAACCAGCAACACGAGCGATCGCAAACACGGGTGTAAACAAATCTGTAGGAATGCCCATCTTTCGGTAAACCAGACCCGAATAGAAATCCACGTTTGGATAAATTCCTTTTTCGCCTAATTTTTCCTCAAGTACCCTTTCCAACTCCACAGCAATGTCGTAATACTTATCGTGACCAAATTTCTCAAACAGTTGTTCTGCCAAGTTTTGGAGAATTGTCGCTCGCGGGTCTTTCACTTTGTAGACGCGATGACCGAAGCCCATAATTTTCGCTTTGCGCTGTAAGGCATCCTCTAGCCACGCAGTAACATTTGCCACTGAGCCAATTTCTTCTAACATGGTGATGACTTCTTCATTCGCCCCTCCATGCAATGGCCCTGCCAAAGTTCCCACCGCTGAGGCAACGACTGCGTAGGGGTCGGTCAGGGTTGAAGCCGTCACCCGTGCCGAGAAGGTAGAAGCGTTCATCGTATGTTCTGCATGAAGCGTCAAGCAGACATCGAAAATCCGCGCCGCGAGGGGGTCGGGTTCCCGCTCGTTCAGCATATACAAGAAGTTGGCAGAATAGTCCAAGTCATCGCGAGGGCGCACGGGGTCGTTGCCTTTCCGCATCAGTTGGAACGCTGCCACCATTGTGGGAATTTTTGCTAGGAGGCGCACCACCGCTTCCCGAATGTAAGCAGGGTTATCTAAAGCGCGACGGGAGTAAAACAAACCCAAAGCAGCGGCAGAAGCTTGCAGCGCATCCATTGGATGCCCGGTTTCCGGAAAACACTTCATCATGTCCCGGATGCGATATTTTATCCGCCGATGATAGCGAATTTCACTTTCAAAGGCTTCAAGTTCTTCCTTCGTGGGGAGCGTACCCCAAATTAATAAATACGACGTTTCTAGGAAGGTACTCTTTTCTGCGAGGTCTTCGATGCGAATGCCGCGATATTCTAGTATTCCCTGTTTTCCATCGACATAGCTGATACTGGATTGGGCAGCGGGAATGCCTTCTAAACCTGGTTTATACTCGCAGACAGTCATGTTGCTACGGATTGGGTGAGGGGAACATACTCAAGTTACCTTACCAGAAACCGTTTTTGTAGTCGCTAGTTTTACCAGAATTTCTAAACGGGGATTACAACAGCCACTTGGGTGAGGAAAGCAAAAACATCTGGCTATGACCCACGGCAGACTGGGTTTCTGGAAGGCTTAATCCAATCATGCCTGCTTTTTTCAAAATTAGCGCTTCTTGGGTATCGCCCCACACCAAAATTTCTGCCCAATTTCCCAAGTTAGGTTGATGACCCACCACGGCTAATTGAGATCCACCCGCTCGCCGCCATTCCTCTAACCATCTCAGCCAAGCTTGGATGTCACCCCCAGGAGCTAGGTCGATTGATTCTTCTAGATGGGGACACAAACCGGCGGCGACGAGAATTTTGGCGGTTTGGTGTGCCCTCACTAAGGGACTGGTGAGGATCAGGTCGAAGCGCACACCGATTTCATCCAGTCGTTTTGCTACTTTAGCGGTTTTCTTGCGTCCCTCATGGGTCAGCGATCGCGCTTCATCTTTGACGTCCTCAGATGGCTCGGCGGCGATTCCGTGGCGGATCAAATAAAGTTTCATAGGTTAATTGCTGATGGAAGAATGGAAGAGTCGCAATTTCCATTCTTCCACTCGCTTCTACTCCCCATGAAGCAGATGGTCTTTTGGGTTGACCAACCGAAGCAGCTTTTGCTTGATTTGGGTGTCAAAAACTTCCCATTTCATCTTGGCATACTCAGAATTTTCATTGAAGCCGCCCAAGAACCCCATCGGAATTTCAAAGCCACCCGCGGAAAGTCGTCCGCCGCCAAAAAAGCGTCCTTGATTGTCTTGCCCAAAGGCTTCTTTGATAAACTCGTCGGGGTCGAGAGTCAGCTTGCTGGTTCTCAGGGAGCCAATTACGACTTCCAGTTCTTCGTCTTCGTCGTGGACGATTCCGTAGACGACAGCCGTGTGGACGTTTTCTTCTGTCACGAGAAAGTCTGCCGCTTGGGGGATGGCATCCCGGTCTTCATAGCGAAGATAACCAACACCGGCGATAGAGAAGTTATTTTGGACAGTGCGGTTGGTTAGCGATCGCTCGATTACATCCATCACCCGTTTTGAGCGATACGCCTGCAAGACTGCATTCAGCAGCTGGGCGTCATAAAAACGGCTGAGATACCCCGCAGCTAGAAAATCCTCTTCCTGAGCTTGCATCAGCCGGTTCGTGTCTGACCTCAGACCATGCATCAGTGCTGTCGCACATTTTACGTGTTCGCCAATACCGCTATCCAGCTTGAGCAACCCTCCTTGGAGGTACTGGGTTAAAATCGTCGCCGTGGCTCGTGTAGAAGGGCGAATATCCGTAAATTCAGCATGAAGTTCCGTCTGTATACTGTGATGGTCAATCACCACCGTAATCGGGATTCCTGCCTTTTGTACCCAAGGCAGCAATTGACAGGTAGTGCCCTGGTTATCAATCAGAACACAGCCCTGATACACCGACAAGTCCTTCTCCTTTTCCTTCAGGCACTGGACGCCCAAGCGTTTTGCGGGTAAGCCTGTAAGTTTAACCAGAGCAATATTTTCTTGGTGGCTGAGAGTGCCAGCGTACACAATTTCGCATTGGATGTTGTACTGCTTGGCAATCAGTTGATACGCCCAAGCACCCGAAAGGGCATCCGGGTCGGGAAAATCTTGCAAAATTACCAGATGGCGATCGCCCCGGTGACGCTCTAAAGTCTGTCGTAGCGATTCCACGATTCTTTCCAGTGGGGGTTCGCTAGACCCTCTAGCTGAATAATTACCAGATCCATTCACTGTCTGTGTGGGAGCCGCCTCTGTTAGTTGAATTTCAACCACAGATTCCGAATCTGGCTTGGTGTCTATAGGCTTTGACTCGGCGGCGATTGGAGAACCATTGAGAGGCTTGAGCAAATTAGATCGCATATTATGGATAATGCAGGTGTGCAAAGCTATAAAATTAGTATTCCAGTTGCTGCAACAGTCTCTCTCCTCACGCTTCCTGCCAAGTATTTGACAGATTCAGTCAATCGCCCAAAGGGCAAAAAAAGCGCAGTACAGAAACCCTTGTAAATGCCGCGAAAGCTCGCCTCTTTACTGCGAAAACAGGTTTCCAGAGACGCCGTGATTACGCTTGTCTTGATATAGAGCTACCTATTCATAGATCTTGACAAAAAAACTGGCAAACGACACTCCCCCTGCGGTCGCGTTTTCCAGTCTTGACCTTTTACAGTTGCGCTCTTGCTCTTTCATGGCTACCGATTGGCAATGAGGGGTTAAGGAAGAGTGCAATGTTCCTCAGCCCCCAGTCCTAGGGGCACCACCCGTACTCGCCAGTCTGTTGACTAGCCAAATTTTAAAACCCCCCGCAGTTGATTTAATTGCAGGGGGCTAAAGGCCGATCACATATTTTTTCCACTCCTGATGCGTACCACTTTTGAGGTGTTTCGCAACTTCAAAGTGCAGACTACTGTAAGGCTTGCGAGGCGGCTGCCGCAAAATCATGTTGGCTTCCTTGGGGGTGCGGCTGCCTTTATTGACATTGCAGCGCACGCAAGCGGTGACAATGTTTTCCCAGGTATCGCCGCCGCCACGAGAGCGGGGAATTACATGATCGAGCGTTAAATCGTCCCCGGTATAACCGCAATATTGACAAGAATGACTATCGCGGTGGAGGATATTTCGACGAGTCAGGGGAATTTCCTTATAAGGAACCCGGACATAGTAGCGCAGCCGAATAACCGTCGGGAGTGGAAACTCTGAGTAGACGTATTTGCCGTTGTGTTCAACCCGCTCTGCTTTCCCTTTGATCAACAAGACAGCAGCCCGCCGCCAGCTGGTGATGTTGAGCGGTTCATAAGAGGCGTTTAACACCAGAACCTTGCCCATAGGGTGATTGAGATATTGAGAAGATTTTTCCAGATGGTAACACAGTTAACCCAAACGCTGTCAGGGTCAAGAGATAGAGAGGGAGTAGGAGAGCATTCCTGTTTTCATTCAAACCTCAGACCTCACTCCTCAGCCTGCCGATTTCAGACCTCAACACTGCTATACGACAGCTTCTAACAGTTCTCTTAAGAGAAAACTATAGTTGAATAACACTTAAATTTTGCCTTTGAGTCCCGAAAATGCTTCTTCAACATTCCGTCTTTACATTAACTTTTTCTAATCGTTGCTATAAACGTGACTTATCCTTCAAATTAATTTTTTTTAAAGATAAAAAATCAATTTAAAAATATAAAAACTAATAACTGTATCAATAGATTTTTCAAGCGTTCTCTTATCGCAATCCTAATTTCAGTTGGAAGATGCCAGCCTTTCAGAACTCCGGCTGCTATAGGAAGTCGGGATTTTTTTTGCTTTGACGTTGCATGAAATTAGGCGAGCAATGCCTACCTGCCATACTTTTCGGGCACCCTGTTAAGATAGTACGGTTTCTAGGGGTAAAGAGATTGGTAGTTCTATGGTCATTGCCTTTGACATACTTTGACATAGATGATACCCCGCGCCTTAATCAGATGAAAGAGCATACTACTCAGCATTCACCCGCTTCTTGATGTAGGCTGAGAAGTCCTGTACGGGCGGCAATCATGCTAAAAATCGCGCTGTGTACAAACTTGCTACCCGCATGAATGTGACGTCTGCGTGACAGGCGTCACATTCATGCGGTATCCAGCCTCACTAAGTCATGAGGCGACTATCATACGCTATCAAGGTTTTCAATCACCAAATCCTCTAAAGAAAAAGTTTACATTTAGAATAAAGAATTCTCGATAGCGCAATGCAAGTTCAAGCAACCAGTAAGCACTCAAGAGTTCTTAAGACATCCACACTCAAGGATGTCTTATTAGATACTCATCAGACTGAACCACTTATTAATTCAAACAAGCTGGTGCCGAAGATTCCAGATCCTCAGGAAATAATTTGTCAGTTTTTTTTGGACATTGTTAAACAATGGGCACCAGATTTAGTTCTGTATGAGTTTAAAACTTTATTTATTAATCCAGTCAAGGCGATTGGTTCAGCACATCTACAAGCACTTAAAACAATTGTTGATTCTAAAAACGAAGAAGAATTTAAAAATACATTAAAGCGTTCTTGTTATATTCTTCTCAATAACTGGATATTGGCTCGCCACTACCAAGCCTTAAAAGATTTAATTCAATTAATTTCTAATTCTGCTAACTGTGATAGCATCTCATCTCCAAGTGTAAAATGTCTAAAAGCTTGGCTTGCAGATTTCGTTAATAGCCAAGATTACGAGGAACTTAAGCTATTTGTTTCTAGATATGAAAATCGAGAGCAAGACCATTGGAAGAGCCGTTATACATCTTATTTGTTAGCGCCTCAGTATGTTAATAAGAAAAATTCTGAAGAACAGCGCCAAGCTGCTAAAGGCTTATCAAAGCAGTTGAAAGACCAGTTTAAGTTTGATCTGGCAATGTACACAGCTCATTCTGAGTCTAGGGGATTTAACAATAAGAAAAACCAAAATCCTACGGCTTTGGGCGATCAAGCACTCCGTTTAGTTAAAAAAGTTATCGCTAGACGCGGAATGTTTAGCTATGAAAACATTGCAAATATTTTTTTAAAACAAACCAAAGAATTGAAATACAAGCATTTTAAGCAAGGCTTACTAAAATATTTATTTTATTCGACTGAAAGCCAAGGTCAGGTAGAGACTTTAAAAACTAATTTGTGGAAAATATTAGAATTTATCTATAAAGAGGCTGATGAAGAAGAGATCAATAGCCTTCTGCTGATTAAAACCTGTAAACGGGTAATTGAATGTTTAACGATCAAGAATAATGGCGAACCTTCTTCTCTGTTCGTTTCATTAGCTTCTGAAGGAAAATCGGTTACTCTAGCAATCCTACTGCTGAAGATTATTCTAATTTGTCCTCCCACTCGGACTCATTTAGAAGTTTGTTTGGCTAAATTGATTCAATACTATGAAGAATATTCGCAAGAAGAATGCTCTTGGGTGATTAACTTTTTAGAAGTAATCAGAATTACTTTAACAATTTATACAGAAAATGTTCAATTCGATTTAGTCAATATGGAGGAAGATAGTCTCTCTCCGTCGGGTAGTATTGATGGGAAGGGTTATCGAGTTTTCTCTCGGAAGTATCGGAAGTAACCGGAAACTTGGTAGTGGCTCTAGAGGGCTACCTGTTTAAAGCGGGATGGTGGAACTTACTTCAATACTAATTTTTCCTTGTGATGCTAGCCATCAGAAATCCCAATCCTCTTCACAAGGGAGCAAAAAGAAAATCGTAAGTGTAGCGCCAGTAGAATGAATGGGTATAAGTTGGTAAACCTTTAGAGCTAGAGTTAGTAGACCTGTAAAGCGATCGCATCTACGTAGCGAGTCTCAAAAAATTACTCCACCAGGCTACAAAAAAGGGGCGATTGATGAATCACCCCTACCTGTGTGTTGATTTATACCATTTTGTTGTAGATCTGCCGCTTGTGCCAATTTTGAAGTTATGTTGCGGCGCTTGTTTGGTCGTTCAAACCCCCAAATCTAAAATCCAAACGAGGATCAATGGCTTGACGAAGCGACTGGTTCCCCACCCGGCGTGCGTAACTCTTCCACCATTTCCTGTATTTCCAGCGGCGGTGGCGGAGTTAGACGCGAAACAACCCAGGTGACAACAAAGTTGATCGCCATGCCCAAGGTGCCAATTCCCTCAGCAGAAACGCCGAAAAACCAGGGTGACATTCCATAAAATTTGACACCCGCAATGTAGGAAATGGTAAAGATAAGACCGACTAACATCCCGGCGATCGCGCCTTCCCGATTTGTCCGTTTGTCGAAGATACCTAAAATGATGACTGGGAAAAAGCTGGCTGCTGCCAAACCAAAGGCAAAAGCCACTACCTGCGCCACAAAACCGGGGGGATTGATGCCGAAGTATCCGGCAATTGCGATCGCAAACCCGACCATAATTCGACCCACCATCACTCGCAGCGATTCTGACGCACCTGGATTAATGATGCGGTAGTAGATATCGTGAGCAACCGCACTGGAGATTACCAAAAGCAACCCGGATGCTGTAGACAGCGCCGCCGCTAATCCTCCCGTGGCGACCAAGCCAATCACCCACGGAGCGAGTTTTGCCACTTCTGGTGTCGAGAGAACGATAATATCCGGATCGATGCCGATCTCGCTAGTAGCTTTATCGGGCGTTAGCTGAATCCGCCCATCCCCGTTCTTATCTTCAAAGGTAAGCAGCTTGGTGTTTTCCCACTTGTTCACCCAGTCGAGTTGATGAATTTCCTGAATCGTCTGGTTGTGCAAACTGTCGATCAGGTTATAACGGGCAAACGTTGCGAGCGCGGGGGCGCTAGTGTAGAGTATCGCGATAAATAGCAGCGCCCAACCCGCTGAGTAACGCGCCGCACGGACATCAGGAACTGTGTAAAAGCGCACGATGACATGGGGAAGTCCCGCCGTTCCCACCATCAAAGCAATGGTGGTAAACAAAACATCCAGCATCGATTTGTTGACAAACGGTTTGGTGTATTCCTGAAAACCGAGGTCAACCTGGATTTGGTTTAATTTAGGGACAATATCGCTAAAAGGGAACGCCAGTTGGGGGATCGGGTTGCCGGTAAGCAGCATGGCGATCGCGATCGCGGGAATCAAGTAGGCAATAATCAACACGCCGTACTGTGCCACCTGAGTCCAGGTAATCCCCTTCATTCCCCCTAAAACGGAGAAAAAGCCGACAATCACCATCCCAATGATCACGCCAGTGCTTACATCCACCTGCAAGAAGCGGCTGAACACAATTCCCACACCCCGCATCTGTCCAGCGACGTAGGTCATGGAAACAAAAACTGCCGCCACAACTGCCACTAAACGGGCGACATTGGAGTAATAGCGATCGCCCACAAAGTCCGGCACCGTATATTTACCGAACTTCCGCAAATAGGGAGCCAGCAACAACGCTAGCAGAACATAGCCACCCGTCCAACCCATCAGATAGATCGAGCCGTCGTAACCCAAGAAGGAAATCAACCCTGCCATTGAGATAAACGACGCCGCCGACATCCAATCTGCTGCTGTTGCTGCACCGTTGGCGATGGGTGGAACTCCACGTCCCGCCACGAAAAAGCCTGCACTTTCTTTAACGCGCGACTGCCAACCGATGTAGAGGTACCCAATGAAAGAAAGACTAACCAATAAAATAGTCCAGATTTCAACTGACATTCTTTCTCTCACTCATCGATATCGTATTTGCGATCGAGCTTGTCCATCTGCACGGCGTAGATGAAAATCAGCCCTACAAAGACAAAAATAGAACCCTGCTGTGCCATCCAAAAGCCGAGAGGAACGTTACCAAAACGCACCGCATTCAATGGCTCAACTAACAGAATGCTAAAAACGAGGGATACTAGCGCCCAAACGATCAAAAGATTCCGAATTAAAGCAGTATTGGCTTGCCAGTAAGCCTGACGTTTATCTTGATGCATAGATTTTTGCGGTTGCCAGAACCTCAAAAGAGAATAATTTGATTAGATTATCAGGAGTGGACGCGATCGCGCTCTTTTGATGCAGCCACCTAGCAGCGAAACATCTCGTAAAACTAAACGTAAAATCCCGGAGGGAGATAACTTCAGTTCCTACAAAATCCGGGTTTTTGAAGATTTACACTTACATGCTCAGCGTATACCGCAATGCTCCAGCTTCTTAAACTTAGGAAGTGGCAGAAAATCCGCGATCGCTTCCGAGTAAATACATAAATTGGGATTCTAAAAACAAAATGCAAAATTTTGTAAGAATTGGGATGAATACTCTGCATTATTTGTCGGAAGCGATGGGAATACTAATAAAAGATAACGGGGAGTAAACATCCAAGAGGGCTACTGTGAACAATCCCAAGCATCCAAGCGAACCGACTGAGCCGCTGGCGAAAGCAGAGTCCGAACTCAATGCATTTTTTAACCTGTCCCTCGATCTGTTAGGCATTTGCGGGCAAGATAGGTACTTCCAGAAACTCAACCCCGCCTGGGAGAGCGTTTTGGGCTGGACGCTGGAAGAATTGATGTCGCGCCCTTGGATTGAATTTGTCCATCCAGATGATGTTAATGCAACGCTAACCGCATCCGGAGAATCTGCTGACAATGCGATCGCTCATTTTGAAAATCGCTATCTCTGCCAGGATGGCAGCTATCGATGGCTGTCTTGGAGAACGTTACCGCATCAAAATGGATGCTTCTATGCAGTTGCCAAAGATATCACCGAGCATAAAGCCGTTGAGTTAGAACTACAACAACTCACCGCCCAAGTTAAGCAACAATCCACAAACCTCGACCAAATTCTCTCAGCTTCTCCAGATCGGATTTATCTGATCGATAGAGCGGGAAAATATGCCGATACTAGCGTTGCAGGTGCCAAGGCACTGGGGTTCCAGCGTAGTGACATAGTGGGGAAGACATGGCAAGAACTCGGCTTGCAACCGGAAAATATGGGGTCAATTGAAGCGCACCATCAGACAGTATTTTCTACTGGGCAACCGATGACTGGCGAAGCTTACCTTCCCGCCATCGAGGGTTTCAGGCACTACGAGTACAATATCACCCCCATCCATAATCCAGATGCCAGTGTGGATGCAATCCTCAGCACTGTCAGAGATATTACCAGTCAAAAGTGGGCAGCCGCCGCCCTAAAAGAAGCCAACGAAGAACTAGAAAAGAGAGTAGAAGAGCGTACAGCAGAATTACAACAGGTCAACGAGCAACTCCGGGACGAAATTAGCCAAAGCCTGCGACACGCTGCGCTAAGCCAGCGTGCAGAAGCAGCACGGCGCGAGAGCGAAGAAAGATTTCGTCGAGTTTTTGATGATGCTCCTATCGGTATCACCTTAGTCAGAAAACCTGACTATCGGTTTTTCATGGTAAATCGAGCCTTTTGTGAAATTTTGGGTTACACGGAGTCAGAACTGACAACCCTTGACCTTTTTGATATTAACCATCCTGAAGATTTGGAAATAGAAACGCCTTATCTCAAGCAAATCATTCAGGGAGACATAGACAGCTATCAGCTTGAGAAACGTTATATCAAGAAAAACCAAGAAATTTGCTGGGTGAAGTTAACGGTAACGGTAATCCGAAATGAAATTGGAGAAATCCTCTATGAATTAGGCATGGTTGAAGACATCACCGAGCGGAAACGAGCCGATGCTGAAATACGGAATGCGATGGAAAAAGAACGGGAACTCTGCGAACTGCGTTCTCGCTTTGTTACCACCGTATCCCACGAATTTCGCACCCCGTTGAGCATCATCATTCTATCTGCCAGATTACTAGAACGTTTCCCACATCAAGCAAGTGAAGAAAAAAAACGCGAGTATTTTGCTCGCATTCAAGCAGCTGCCAAAAATATGACCCATCTATTAGATGATGTGTTGTTTATTGGTAAAGCCGAAGCCAAGAAGCTCGCCTTTAATCCAGCACCTTTAGATTTAGAAAAGTTCTGTCACGACCTCGTGGAAGATATCCAAGTGACAATTAGCAAGCAACACGCGATCGCTTTCGCTTGTCAAGGTCAAAGTACCCATTTTTGTATGGATGAAAAGTTGCTTCGGCAAATTTTTACTAATTTGCTTTCAAATGCCATCAAGTATTCCCCGAAAGGCGGCAATATTCAGTTTGACTTAGTTTGCGACCAAGGAACAGCAGTTTTCTACATCCGAGACCGAGGAATCGGCATTCCTCCCGAAGCCAGAACGCGGTTATTTGAATCTTTTCATCGCGCTGATAATGTGGGGACGATTCCGGGTACTGGATTAGGACTTTCTATCGTTAAAAATTGTGTGGATTTACACGGTGGAAAAATTTCAGTAAACAGTGAAATTGGAGTGGGAACGACCTTTGCTGTTACCCTTTATTCAAGTAATTGTGGGTCTAAAGTAGAGGCAATTAATTCTCTCGTTCAAGCTTCATAAAATCTATAAATTATTTTTATCAAAATAATTTATAAAATCAAGGCATTCATTTAAATTTGAGCTTAGATATTTCCTCCCTTTTCTAGGAACTGCTTCAAAATCTCGCTGGGTTTGCGATCCCATGTATCGATGTGATTGTAAATTAACCCATCTTTATTAAGTTTATACGTAGAGTAGCCATTAAAAAATAGGCGAGGTTTCCACGGAAGGCGCAAAACACCGCGTACAGTCCAATTCGCCCTAATCGTCTCTTCGTCTATCTGCGCTACATCATGAAGGTCGAAAAATATTTCTGTAAAAAATAGCTGCGCGTGAAATCGCAGCGTCCAAAAGATAATCCGATAGTTGAATTTCCATTTAAATTTATTCACTGGATCTTCAAAATAGATATCCTGTGTATAAATGTCGTAGGAAATATCTCTTTGAAAAAGCATGGGTAGATCATTTTTAAGCGTTTCCACCACTTGTTCTACTTGTAATTGATATTCCACCCGCATTCTCTCCTCAACCAGCGGCACAGTGATGATTTTAGCGGTTTTTTAACTTCTTTTTTTGCAGAAAACCGGATTCTAGACCAGCTGCGATTTTACATTGATTTTCAGCGATTGCTTCTTGTCTATGGATGCGATCGCTTACAAAGTAATAAAAGATCCGAAATTCTACAGTAGACGGTATCTCCAGCTAATGCTGTGTCAGGGCGTTAGCGACAAAGATTTCTAGTCAAAAGTCTTCTGCCTAAAAATAAACTGATAGTTGCTGTCTAGATGACCTGCTAGCTATCCGTAATTTCTCTGAAATCTGTCGATTAACACATAAATAGTCAAAGTCGATTGTTTGCACAAATTGTAAGCAAATTGTTACCTTATTCATGAAAATCAACAAATATATGAAATATTCCAAGAGTAAGATACAAATTGAATATTAAATGTAAAAACTATTACAGCCATAAATCTTGATGCTAAAATTTGTGCAAAATTTTTTGTCAAAAGATTTTATTCCCCACGGGCATTGTTACCTGTGGAAGCCTGGATTAGTGTGGCTGCACATTACATCTGATATTTTGATCGCAGTCGCTTATTATTCGATTCCAATCATGCTGGTATATTTTGTCTCCAAAAGGCGAGATATGCCCTTTTATGGGATATTCCTGTTGTTTGGAACATTCATTGTTGCGTGCGGTACGACGCATCTAGCAGAGGTGGCGACGCTGTGGCATCCGTATTATTGGTTATCAGGATTCTTGAAAGCCTTTACGGCTGGGGTTTCTGTGTATACGGCGTTGATGCTAATGCCCTTAATTCCTCAAGCACTTGCATTTCCTAGTCCAGCGCTATTGGAAACTGCCAACAACACACTAGAAAAGGAAATTGCCGAGCGCCAAGCCACTGAAGAAGAACTACGAAAACTCACATTAGAGTTAGAAAGACGAGTTGAAGAAAGGACTGCGGCGCTACAATCTGCCAACATCTTGTTACAACAGGAAATTGTCGAACGCCAGCAGACAGAAGCGGCGTTACGGGAAAGCGAAGCGCAATATCGTCGCATTGTCGAAACCACGACTGAGGGAATCTGGGTTCTCGACACCGCAGGCAATACATCTTTTGCGAACAATCAGATGGCCCAAATGCTAGGCTATACCATCCCTGAGATGCTAGGTCAGACTTTATTTGCATTCATGGATGAAGAAGGTCAGGCGATCGCGATCGCTCAGATGGAACGTCGCCGCCAAGGAATTAAAGAACAACATGACTTTAAATTCACCCGTAAAGATGGCTGTAACTTGTGGGCGATTGTTGCTACAAATCCCATCTTCGATCAAACAGGACAATACATCGGTGTCTTAGGAATGATTACCGACATTACCGAACGTAAAGCCGCCGAGGAAGCCTTACGGCAATCGGAAGCGCAATTGAGACAACAAACAAACCAGCTAGAACAAGCTTTTCGAGAACTTCAACAAACCCAAGCGAAGCTCGTTCAGAGCGAAAAAATGTCCAGTTTGGGGCAGTTAGTCGCCGGAGTTGCTCACGAAATTAATAACCCAGTCAACTTCATCTACGGCAATATCACCCACATCAGCGACTATACTCAGGAACTGCTCAACCTGCTGTCCCTCTACGAGAAACACTATCCTCATCCGGTTCCTGAAATTCAAGCCTATGTAGAGATGAGCGACTTCCAATTTATGAAGAACGATCTCCCAAAGCTGCTGGCGTCGATCAAGGTGGGGGCAGAACGCATCCGCCAAATTGTCTTGTCGCTGCGTAACTTCTCCCGACTGGATGAAGCGGAAATGAAAGTCGTTGATATTCATGAGGGAATTGAAAACACTTTGCTGATTTTGCAGCATCGCTTGAAACAAGTCGGAGGCACTTTAGGCATTCAACTGGTCAAAGAGTATGGCAAGTTGCCGCTAGTCGAGTGCTACCCAGGTCAGCTCAACCAAGTGTTTATGAATATTCTCAGTAATGCAATTGATGCCCTCGAAGAGGCAATCGGCAATGGGTCATGGGTTGTGAATCATGGGGAAGAAAGTACCCATGAACAATTACCTACGATTCTGATTCATACTCAAATGCTAAACACCAATCAGGTAGCAATCTACATCGCTGATAACGGCCCTGGTATGAGTCAAGAGGTGCAGCAACGAGTGTTCGATCCGTTCTTTACCACAAAAAGCATCGGCAAAGGCACGGGGTTGGGGTTATCCATTAGTTATCAGATTGTGGAAAAACACGGTGGTCAATTAAAATGTATTTCCGCAGCGGGACAAGGGGCAGAATTTACCATCGAAATTCCCATTCACCAGACCAGTCGGCAGCCTGCTTTAGTGAAGCCATCTGCCTTGTTTTTAGAGCCGTATAAATCTTGATAAAATTTATAAAAAATTAGGCAGCTCTCTGCTAAAGACAATAAAATCCCCGTATTTTCACGGTTGCTGAATTTTGCAGTTGCTCCAGCTAGAATACAAAAATTTAAATGAGCAGCATTTTTGCTACCGAGCCAAGTTGTAAATAGATTAATTAAATAATCTTTGTGATCCTGTATACAGACTAACTTTCTACATCTAAAAATTAATAAAATTAAAAACTTATTAAGGGAATTTGTGACAGAAAAACGAAATTTTTGTGACTTAGATCCCTCAAGAACCTATGTAAATTAAGGTAAAAGTAAAAATTAAGAATATAAATATAGCTAACCCATCTGCGGAAAAACAGAATATGGTAAACCTGAGCCGGATAGGTATATTTGAAGCTATATCCCAAAAAATAACCAAAGCTAGTGCCAACAAAAATGTCGCCAGCATCGAATCTGGAGAAATATCCTGGGTGAAAGCGCCTATGCCTAGCCACGAAGCAGCAAGGCTGAAAGCCCTCAGGCAGTATGAGATTCTTGATACCGATCCCGAACAGGCTTTCGACGATCTAGCTCGTGTGGCTGCACATATTTGCGGAACACCGATTGCGCTGATCAGCCTCGTCGATGCGAATCGGCAGTGGTTCAAGTCAAAAGTCGGTGTGGAAGTATCAGAAACACCGCGAGATATCGCCTTTTGCTCCCATGCTATTCTGCAACCCGATTTGTTTATCGTCTCAGATGCACTAACCGACCAACGGTTTGCCACGAACCCTTTGGTAACGACTGACCCCAATATCCGCTTTTATGCAGGTGCGCCTTTAATCACACCCGCCGGTTATGCGCTGGGAACGCTGTGCGCGATCGACTTTGTGCCGCGTCAACTCAAGCCTGAGCAGCAAGAAGCCCTCTTATCACTGAGTCGTCAGGTCGTAGCGCAACTGGAACTAAGACGTAATTTAGTAAATATGCGACAAGCGATCGCTGAGCGCTTGCAAGCAGAAAGTCTCTTAGCTAGTCAGAAGCGTGTACTGGAAATGATTGCTAGAGGAGACTCTCTCAATAGCGTCCTGAACGTCTTATGCCGCAATATTGAGAAACATTCCAGTAAAATGCGATGTTCCGTTCTACTTCTGGATGAAAATGGGCGCAATCTCCGCCATGCCGCAGCACCTAGTCTTCCAGAAAGCTATAATCGTGCCCTTGACGGAATCGCCATTGGGTCGCGTGTTGTTTCTTGCGGGACAGCTGCCTATTGGAAGGAGCCTGTAATTGTCTCAGATATTGCCATCGATCCGTTGTGGCAAGATTACCGCGAGTTAGCGTTGAGCAACGAACTGCGAGCTTGTTGGTCTACACCAATTCTTAATTCGGATGGCAAGGTGTTGGGTACTTTTGCCATGTACGACTCCCAGCCTTGCACCCCTAATTCTTATGATTTACAACTGATTGAAATAGCGACAAACTTAGCAGGAATTGCCATTGAGCGCCAGCGGACAGAAACCGCACTCCAGAAAGCGCACGAAAAGCTAGAAAATCGGGTTTGGGAACGAACCCAAGAGCTAGAAAAAGCGAATCAGACATTACAAGCCGAAATGGAAGAGCGCCAGCGAGCAGAAGCGGCGCGGCGGGCATCAGAAGAGAGATTCTTTAAAGCCTTCCGTTCCACTCCTGACGCAATCACTATCAGTACGGTGGCAGAGGGACGCCTTGTTGAAGTCAACGATAGCTTGCTAAACATTACTGGTTATACCCGCGAAGAAATCATCGGTCGCACCACAGTTGAGCTGAAGATTTGGGCAAATCAGGAGCAGCGCGATCGCATGAAGCAGATATTGCTAGAGGAAGGGTCTGTTCGCAACATAGAATTTACCTTCCTTACAAAATCAGGTGAGGCGCGTGTGGCATTACTATCAGCAGAGATTATTGACTTTGACAATCAGCAATGTCTCCTCGCTGTGAGCCGAGATATTACCAGCCGCAAGCAAGCAGAAGAAGCACTTAGAGTACAACAAGAGTTTCTTCGCAATGTGATTGACTCCACCCCAAATTTAATTTTTGTCAAAGACTGGGACGGAAAATTTACTCTGGTTAACAAAGCATTAGCAAGTATTTATGGAACAACCGTTGAAAATTTGCTTGGCAAAACCGATGCAGATTTCAATCCGAATTTTGAGGAAGTAGAACGGTTTCTCTCTGATGACAGAGAAGTGATAACAGGAGAAACGGAAAAAATCATTTCTGAGGAGACCCTCACCGACTTTACAGGCAACGTGCGTTGGTTTCAAACCACTAAGAAGTCTCTAGTCTCGCCAGATGGAAAAGCCCGACAAGTGCTGGGTGTTGCTACAGATATTAGCGATCGCAAACTGGTAGAGGATCTATTAATCCACGATGCCTTTCACGATAAGCTGACAGGTTTAGCCAACCGCGCTCTATTCATGGAGCGGCTCGGACATTTGGTTGAGCTGACAAAACGGCGTCAAGATTACTTGTTTGCTGTACTGTTTCTGGATCTCGATCGCTTTAAGGTGATCAATGACAGCCTTGGACATACAATCGGCGATCAACTACTTGTCGAAATCGCTTACAGGCTCCAGAGGTGTCTGCGTCCTGGAGATATGGTTGCCCGTCTTGGGGGAGATGAGTTCACGATTCTTCTAGAAGATATTCAAGATGTGAGTGACGCCACCCGCGTTGCGAACCAAATTCAAAATGAACTCGCTTTACCTTTTAACCTAAACGGGCAGGAAGTCTTTACCAGTGCCAGTATTGGCATTGCCTTTAACACTACATATTCTCACCAGCCGCAAGACCTCTTACGCGATGCCGACATTGCCATGTATCGTGCTAAGGCATTGGGTAGAGCGCGTCATGAGGTCTTCGACATGACGATGCACACTCGCGCTGTGGAACTTTTGCAGTTAGTAACTGACTTGAGGCAGGCTGTTAATCGCCAAGAGTTTCTACTTCACTACCAGCCCATTGTTTCGCTCTCCACAGGTCAAATTACTGGATTTGAAGCTCTAGCGCGCTGGCAGCATCCAGAACGCGGTTTGATTTCTCCAGCTGAGTTTATTCCAGTAGCAGAGGAAACTGGACTAATCGTTCCTATCGGTTGGTGGGTATTACAGGAAGCGTGCCGTCAGATGTATGTATGGCAAAAACAACTTGTTAATGATTCATCATCCGGTGTTCCTGGCAACAAACCATTAACCATCAACCATCAACCATTAACTATTAGCGTAAATCTATCGAGCAAACAGTTTACGCAACCTCATCTCGCTCAAGCAATCCATCAGATTTTAGAGGAAACAGGTTTAGATCCTGGCTGTTTGCGGTTAGAAATTACTGAAAGCGCGGTGATGGAAAATGCTGAATCTGCGATCGCTACCCTCTTACAATTGAAAAAACTAGGCGTCCAGATATATATTGATGATTTCGGCACGGGTTATTCATCTTTAAGCTATCTGCACCGATTTCCGATTGATACGTTGAAAATTGACCGCTCTTTCGTCGGTAGAATGAGCAGTGATAGCGAGAATTGGGAGATTGTCCGTACCATTATCACACTGGCTCACAACTTGGGTTTGGATGTGGTGGCAGAAGGAGTAGAAACAGCAGAGCAACTTGCCCAACTCAGAACCCTGCAATGCGAGTATGGACAAGGTTACTTTTTCTCCCGACCTCTGGATGTTGCATCTGTCGAGACATTCATGGCGGCAGAGCATCAGTGGTGAGAAAAATCGGCTGTTTTGTTCTGAGAATGTGGATTTTCCTAACACCCTATAGAGACAGTAACGAGAGCATCCCCTGAATTGCGTTCCGGGTCTTGGCGTATGCGTTCTCTTTGCTGCTCGTTTTCCTCACAAATTTAATAATTTCTTGGGTTCAAATCAGAAAAAATAAATACAATAAGTATAAATACATATTCAACCGAAAAAGGTTGGAGTTAGCCATGAACAATGTGCAGTACGCTTTTGTACTTCGACGACTGGCTACTATTTTGGCTGTAGCAATTTTGTCTTTGAGCCTGACAGCAGCCGTCACCGGAATTCTTCTATCTTTCTACTACGAACCGACCGCAGGTGGAGCCTATAATTCCTTGACGGAAATCAAATCAGAGATTCCCAATGGTTGGCTAATTCAGCGTCTCCATGAGATTGCTGGAAATGGATTGATCGGGGCTTCTCTGATAGCGATTGTTGTGATGTTTCTCGGTGAAAAATTTCGCCGAAGCTGGCTGACCGCTTGGATTAGCGGAATTTTATTAACTTTGGTAGCGATCGCGCTTGGTTGGACTGCCATGCTTCTCGATTGGACACAGTTAGGGTACTGGCGTTTCACCATCGAATTAGGCACAGTAGAAGCCGTCCCTGGAATTGGTTCCCTACTCCGAGAAATCCTCACGGGGGGTGGAGCCATCAATACGGTAACAGTTGCCCATTTGTACACGTTGCATAGTTACATTCTTTCAATTGGGGCACTGATTCTGGCAGTGATTCATCTCGGAGGACTATTGCTACAAGAAAAAGAAGAGAAGCAGACGCTGATAGAATCAGAAGCAAAATTAAGCTGACATACATCTAAATCACCCAAAAAAACTCAAACGTCTATGTCCGTCCCTCACCAACTGGCGGTTGGCAGCAATAGACAAGCCATTGTCATCGGTGGCAGTATGGCTGGGCTACTGGCAGCGCGAGTGCTTGCCGAACGCTTTGATCAAGTGACGATTATTGAACGCGATCGCATCCCAGACAAACCGGAGACACGCCGCGGTGTACTCCAAGCCCACCAAGCTCACGTTCTGCTGTTGCGGGGTCAGCAGATTTTAGAGCAAATGTTTCCTGGATTGGGTGCTGAATTAGCGGCTGCTGGCGCTACTGCTTTGGACTGGACGTTAGACTGTCCCATGCTAGATTTTGGCGGCTGGGCACCCCGCTTTTCCTCCGGACTGGTGACTCGTGCTTGTAGCCGGAACCTCTTGGAGTGGACGATTCGCCGCCGACTGGCTGCTTACAGCAATGTACGCTTTCTGGAAGAATGCCAAGCAACCGAGTTGTTGTCCGACACCAGCAAAACTAAGGTGACGGGCGTACAGGTGCAATTTCACAACCACGGGCAAAACACTAGCGCCGCAGATGTAGAGACGCAAAATTCCGCGTCTCTAGCAGCCGATCTGGTCGTGGATGCAACTGGACGGAATTCCAAAACCCCTGAGTGGTTAAAGGCATTAGGTTACACACCGCCTCAAGAGACAGTCATTAACTCATTTTTAGGCTACGCCAGCCGTTGGTATCAGCGCCCAGCTGATTTCCAAAGCGATTGGAAATCAATCGTGGTGTGGTCTAAACCTGGGGAAAACTCTCGCGGTGGGCTGCTTTATCCCTGTGAGGGTGACGCTTTTGTGATTACCCTGGCTGGTTTGGGTCGAGACTATCCACCCAGCGACGAAGCTGGCTTTTTGGAATTTGCCCGCAGCTTGCGATCGCCCATTCTCTACGAAGTGGTCAAACAAGCCCAACCGATTTCACCCATCTACTGTCATCGCGGCACAGAAAACCGCCTGCGTCACTACGAACAATCCAGATTGCCAGAAAACTTTGTCGTCTTAGGTGATGCCGTCTGTTCCTTCAATCCTATCTACGGTCAAGGTATGACCGCGGCGGCGATGGCTGCGTTAACGCTGGAGGAGTGCTTGAAAGAGCAATTTCAGCGTCACTCTCAAGACGATTTAACGGGTTTAACGCGGCGCTTTCAAAAGCAACTGGCAAAAGTGAATCATATCCCTTGGCTGATGGCAACAGGCGAGGATTTCCGCTGGCCTACGACCGAGGGCGGTCAAGCCGATCTGAAGACCCGATTTATGCAACGGTATCTGGATCGTGTGAGGTTAATCACGATTGAGAGTCCCGTAGCCTTCAAAGTTTTCATAGAAGTCCTGCACCTGCTGAAACCACCCACGGCGTTGTTTCAGCCTCGTATCTTAGTGCAAGTGCTAAGGCAGTTCATCAATCGGCGTCAGCAAGATCAACCGAATGTTAATGAACTATCTCTTCCGAACCTGCCGTCTTCTGCTGTTGATTCGTTAACCTGAAGAGTGTTCGCATCGGCGATTCATCGCCGATGCCATGATTACAACAGCAAAGGAGGTATCTATGTCTGTGCTAGAGGGTTCTTGGAAGCACGAATATATCACCAGCAACGGAATTAAGCTGCACTACGTCACCCAGGGAGAAGGCCCTTTGATGCTGATGCTGCATGGGTTCCCGGAATTTTGGTACTCCTGGCGGCATCTAATCCCCGAATTTGCCAAAGATTATAAAGTCGTCGCCCTTGACTTGCGCGGCTATAACGACAGCGATAAGCCAGCAGCTCAATCGGCTTATGTGATGGATGAATTTATTAAAGATGTTGAAGGGGTAATTAAGGGACTCGGATATTCTAGCTGCGTGCTGGTGGGACATGACTGGGGGGGCGCGATCGCTTGGAATTTTGCCTACGCATACCCCACGATGGTGGACAAGTTGATTGTGCTAAATCTGCCTCACCCTGCCAAATTTGCCGAAAATATGCGTAATCCTCAACAACTATTACGCAGTTCCTATATCTTCTTTTTTCAGCTACCGTGGCTACCAGAATTTCTCTTACAATCCTTCGATTACCAATCGATTGAAACGGCTATCACGGGTATGGCTGTTAATAAGAATGCCTTCACCAAAGCCGATCTGGATGCCTATAGACAAGCTGCTGCAAAACCCGGTGCCCTGACAGCCAGCCTGAACTATTATCGCAATCTTTTTCAGCAGAGAATGCTCAGCCAAGATTGGAGTATTCTCCAGGTTCCTACCCTAATGATTTGGGGAGAGCAAGATACTGCACTTGGTAAAGAACTGACTTACGGAACTGAAGCGTATGTCAAAGATTTTACGATTAAATACATTCCCGACTCTAGCCATTGGGTGCAGCAAGAAAAACCACAACTGGTTACTCAATATATGCGAGAGTTCCTTTAAGCTACCAGCGGCTAACCGATTGCTGATTCTGCAACTTTTTAAATTAGCTTACTTTGCTGCTGAGATTAGCTTTCAAGGTGCCAATCAAGAGGCTGAAGCTGCTTTTTAAATTCTAAGCAGCTCCAGCCTTAAAGCGACAGATTGCCAATCTATCAACAATATTACCTTAGTCTCATCTAATAGCGATCGCGCTTTCCTGGCGATGTGGGGAAAATGCGATCGCGTTGTTGTAGTGGATGAGGAAGGATGCGATCGCTTTACTATAAAAGTTAGCCTGTAATCTTGGTGTGCCTGGATGCAATTTCTTAACAGCGGATGGGAATACTACAAGAGAGGCACGATCACGTTTAGCACGTAAACATTGACATAGAACAAGCGGCAGCTTTCTCAAATTCGGCAAATTTCCCTTGTTAGACGGTGCATCTGTAACACCTTAGCTAGTAGTCTGGCAAGATAGTAAAATTACCAATTTTTTGTGGAGATAATTAAAATGAGTGGTTCGCAAGCAAAGTGGAGTGCTGATGGGAGCTATATACATCCCCTAGACACTCATACCAAAGCGAAGCATCAAATTCTTGAAGAGTATATTGAAAATCTAATTATTACGCTTTATGGAAAAGGTAGGTATGGCGAAACAACGTTTACTTTTATCGACGGATTCTGTGGTGGTGGTATGTATGACGATAAAGATAACAATACCGAATGGCAAGGTTCTCCCCTAAGAATTATTAAAGCTGTTCGAGAAGGGTATAAGAAGTCAAGGCGTCAGTATCCACTAAATGTAAATTTTATTTTTATAGATAATAAACAAGATCACTTGGATTGCCTAAGAAATTATTCTATGCCAAAAGCGGGGTTTGGTAATTTAGTAGATTCCTTATCACATGAATTTAAGTGTGATGAATTTGAAAGTTTATTAGTCGAAAAATGCGAATTTAGGTGTGGCGAATTTGAGGATTTAGTAAATTGGTGTGTTTTTACTGTAAGTGCTCGTAAGGGTCACTCATTCTTTCTACTCGACCCCTTTGGGTGGACTGATATTTCTATGGCTAGTATTAGACTTATAAATTCTATTACTGGTTCGGAAATACTTTATACCTATATGATAAGGGATCTTAAAAGATTTGTTATTGGTAAGCATGGAAGAGATACAGCCACCTTTAACAGAATTTTGGAAGCAGATGGATATTATGAATCAGTAAATTTAAAAAGTCTAGATGAACCTGCTGAGCAACGTTACCTTAGAAATGAATCTTTAAGATTATTCAGAGAAAAGGGCAAGGCTAAATATGCACACACATTTTCTCTTATACCAAAAGGGTATATCGTAGTTATATATTACCTTATGCATTTCTCTCAAAATTTAACAGCATTACAGGTTATGAAAGACACTTTATGGAAGTATAACAACTTGTGTCATTTATTTGAATTTGAAGTTTATGGTTTTGGATTAAAAACTGTAGATCATTATAAACAATCTCCAAAATTAGATTTTTACATAGAAGGTACCATTGATAGTCATAACGCTTGCATAGAAACACTAGATCGCGAGATAGGTCAACTGATCCGTAGTAATCATGAAGGAACTCAATTTCGCCAGATTTGCAATGATACTATGCAACAAAATCCAGCTAATAAAAAGCATTATGAGTATTATCTTAATAGATTAAGAAGAGATAAAGAAATTGAAGTTGTAAGAAAAGGTAAAATTATAAGGGGCGAAAAAATAGAATTGCAGAACAATGATATAATTAGAGGAACTGGTAACAAGCAAATATATTTATTCTGAGGATTAATTTAAAGTTTCGAGGGAAATATAAATGTCAGGATAATCTTAAATTTTATTCTTGGTATGCCATATGTCTATTGTAAAAGGAAGCGAAAAAATAGTTAATCCACTTCAGAAAAGTGCGCTTAACAAGAAAGGACTTTGTGATTATGTAATCAATGTAGCATCAGGTTGTTTACATGGATGCACTTTTTGTTATGTACCTTCGACTCCTGCAATTCGGACAAGGCAAGCAGAGCTTCGGGAAAAAGGAGTAACTGATCCTCAGATGGACTGGGGACAGTATCTTTTTATCCGTGAAGAGATACCTGAGCGGCTAGAAAAAACCCTAAGCCGTAAAAAGTCTTGGCACGAAACACCAGAAGGTAGAGGTGTAGTTCTACTCTGTTCAGGCACAGATCCATATCAAAACAAGCAGACTGCAAGTGTAACTCGTGGTGCTGTTGAAGCTCTATTGAGGCATAACAAACGAGTCAGAATTCTAACTCGTAGTCCTTTATGGGTAAATGACCTCGACATTCTCAAACATCCCAATGTGATTGTTGGTATGAGCCTCCCATACCTAGATGATGAACTCAGTAGCAAGATTGAACCTCACGCACCTCCGCCTTCTGAACGCTATAAAGCTTTTGTGAAAGGTCATCAAGCTGAGTGTCGGTTGTATGTTGCAGCTGCTCCTACTCCTCCAAAAATGGCTTTAGATGACTTTAAAAGGTACTTTGAAAAAATCATGCAATTTGAGCCAGAAGTTATCTTTTGGGAACCCATCAATGCTCGTGGGACTAATGGAAAACGGATGGTAGCAGCAGGATTAGAATTTGCCAGTTCAATTATGACTAGACACTCATGGGCGGAACGCTTCAAAACACAATGGGAAGAAATTGAAGCAGCTGCCAAAGAGATAGGATGTATTGATCGGCTTCATATTTGGCCCGATCCTGAATTGAGAGGGTATGTTGAGGACGCTAAGTTAGAGCATTGGTTGTATAAGCCAACCGTGGAAAAATGGGATGACAGTGTGACAGACTTACCATCCAAAGCGAAATCTACTTCTGCCAGCCGCAAAAAGTCATCAAAAAATATCGTTACCGTTCCCTGAGAATAATCAGCAGATAACTTTCACTTCTGCTCTCAGTTTTTCTTAAGTGACTGCCTTAGAAAAGCCATTTGGCATAAAGTAGCGAGCGATCGCGCCCCTCCATCCTCCACCGCAAAAAGAAGTCACAATAGTTAACAGACTTGCCTAGAGCATCTAAAATCAAAGATTGCCCCTAAAAGTTCCTTACCATGTCCTCAGATGATATCCGCGCCACGCGGTTAGAGAAAATCGAACAGCTAAAGCAACTGGGAATGAATCCCTACGCTTACCAGTGGGAATCCAGCCATCATGCGGCTCAATTGCAGGAAAAATACGCAGATTTGCCAAGCGGTGAAGAAGTTGAAGTAGAAGTCGCCATTGCTGGACGCATTATGGCGCGTCGCGTCTTCGGCAAACTTGCCTTCTTTACCTTGCAAGACGAAACTGGCTCGATTCAGCTGTATCTGGAGAACAAAAGAATCGATGAAGGGATGGCGGATGTCCCGGATGCCTTTAAACACCTAAAGGATCTAACAGATGCCGGGGATATTCTGGGAGCCAAGGGGACAGTTAAACGCACGGAAAAGGGTGAGCTATCGGTTTACGTCAAGCAGTACGCGATTCTCACCAAGTCGCTGCTGCCTTTACCGGATAAGTGGCATGGATTGACGGATGTAGCTAAGCGCTACCGTCAGCGTTATGTGGATTTGATTGTCAATCCGGAAGTGCGGGAAACCTTCCGCCGCCGCGCTCTGATTACCGCCGGAATTCGCCGCTATTTGGATAAACTCGGCTTTATTGAAATTGAAACGCCAGTGTTACAAGGAGAAGCTGGCGGTGCGGATGCGCGTCCTTTCATCACCTATCACAACACGCTGGATATGGAGTTGTATCTGCGGATTGCCACAGAACTCCATCTGAAGCGGCTAATTGTGGGTGGATTTGAGAAGGTGTTTGAACTGGGGCGGATTTTCCGGAATGAGGGGATTTCTACTCGCCACAATCCCGAATTCACCACGATTGAAGTTTATCAAGCCTACGCCGACTATCAGGACATGATGGCGCTGACGGAGGGAATTATTACCACTGTGGCGCAAGAGGTGCTGGGGACGCTGGAAATTACTTATCAAGGTGAGCCGATTAACTTAACACCGCCTTGGCGTCGCGTTACCATGCACGACTTAGTGAAGGAGCAAACTGGCTTAGATTTTACCGCTTTCCCAACGCTGGAAACTGCCAAAGCAGCAGCAAGTGAGGCAGGTATCGGAGGCGCAGAAGAATGCGAATCGATTGGCAAAATCCTTAACGAAGCCTTTGAGCAAAAATGCGAACCAAATCTGACTCAGCCGACGTTTGTGCTGGATTATCCGGTGGAAATTTCTCCCCTGGCTAAGCCGCACCGCTCGAAACCAGGATTGGTAGAGCGATTTGAGCTATTTATTGTCGGACGGGAGACGGCAAATAGTTTCTCAGAATTAACCGATCCTATCGATCAGCGTGAACGACTGGAAGCGCAAGCGGCGCGGAAGGCAGCGGGAGATTTGGAAGCGCAAGGCGTGGATGAAGATTTCCTGACAGCGCTGGAGTATGGAATGCCGCCGACAGGTGGTTTAGGGATTGGGATTGACCGCTTAGTGATGCTGTTAACCGATTGTGCCAGCATTCGGGATGCGATCGCTTTCCCTCTCCTCAAACCCGAAAAATCCGACGCTACCCCAGAATCAACCTAACCCCTGCCCCTTCCCGACTAAGGAAGGGGAGAATTAAAAAGAACCCAACAACCCAAAAATTTCTTCCTTTTCCCTCCCATTAACAAACATTTCTCCCTAACCCTCCCCTTGTAGAGGAGGGTTAGGGAGAAATAGGGAGGGGTTAAGGAAAGGTGAATATCGCTAATTCGACACTTCTGCCATTTCAATCACGCGACCGTCCAAATCTTTTACCAAAAAATTCAATGGTTTGTCGCGGCGAATTTTGTGCTTGACGCCCCGCATTTGCACCCGCATCAGCACCATTTCTAAACAATCGTGGTCAAAACAAACGTGCCGTTGCTGGTTTTTCTTCCCCAAACTGGCTCCAGAAATTACGTGCAGTTGGGTGTTCTTCTTGAGCTGATACCATAAACCTTCCGTACCATTCAGCTTTTGGGTAGCGGTGCTTCCTCCCAACGTGGGTGAGAGATAAAGCGGATCGATGGCGGTAGCTCCCAATGTTTGCTCGTAGTTGTAGTAGTAGTGCAACGGCACTTCTGCGACTGGCAAATCTAGCAAGCCTTCATAAAACTGTCGCGCCGTGTCTAAATCGGACACCATGACGGTATGGACTTTTGGGGCGCTGGTGAGAAACATCCACATAGCACCAGCGTAGGCTGCCAAGAGCATCACCATGATGCCTTGAGTAGACAAGAGACCATCTAGAGGTAATTCAGGGAAAAAAGCACCTAAATGAACGAGCTGAGGCAGAAGAGAAATCGTATCAATTGCTGCTAGAACCATGAACCTACAAGGCTTGAAGAACTCTATTGAAAACTAAACTTACGGTTGCACATAACACTTTGACTGTAAAGCAGTCAAGAGCGCTATTTAATTCTATCAAGCTTAAACGAGTCTCTAAAATACTCTGCAAGTCTGCCGAAGTTAATAAAACTGACGCAGCAAGTCATCTAGCTCGATACTGAGACAAGACGATCGCTACGATTTCAGATACCCGATTTCTCTATGAAGTCGGGTATCTTGCCTTTACAAAATGAGAAAGATAATCAGAAGGATGCGAGTTTGTTGAGCGCGATCGCTACTCCATTCATCGCACTGAAGCGATCGCATCAGCTAAAAAAATAAAGGGCGATTGGCACTCTTCCCACCGACTAAAAATACAAGTATCATTTCCATTCCTGAAAACACTAGATATATTAGGGATCGTTCCTGGATAGAATGACTCCAGTAAGTGATTCAAAATCGTGCAAATTCCTCATTTCCCTGAAAGCAATCATCCGATTGTCAAATCGCTGTTTCATTACAGCGATCAGGAATTACTGACTTTGTTTCAGCGCCATCCGGAGCAGGGGCGCTTCTTCGTAGCGCTTTTCAGTCGCTATAGTCCGATTGTTTATACCCTGATTCAGCATTTGGCGCGATCGCCTGTACAAGCAGACTACCTCTTCGCCCTCACCTGGCGGCACATCTACTTTGAGCTAGGCGGACTGGATTTGCGCGATGTTAGCGGGACTGGGATGCTAACGTTCCAGAACTGGCTGATCAACATTACTGCTGTATGTATCAACCAGGCAGAATTGCCGCCCGTGGAGTCAATTCATTACAACCTACAAGCGGCTTCCCCGCCCCTGTGGTGTTATGTCGAACAAGCGTTGGAGCGATTCCCGCCGATGCTGCGATTGATGGTGCTGATGGCGCAGACCTTTAACTGGAGTCATACGCGGATTGCCGCTTATCTCCAGGCAGAGGGAGAAACAATTTCTCCCGCACAGGTTCAAGTCAAGCTCCAAGAAGGGTATCAACTGTTAGAAGCTTCTTTACCAGAGGATATTCGCACAATTTATCTGGTAGGAGCAGCTAAGCAACAAAAAGGTGAGAAGCAAGAGGCAAGTGGAGCGATTAGCTATGAGTTATGAGGAGCGAGGGTGGTTGTTTGCAGCATTCGCCAAACTAGGCAAAAATAGGGCACAAAAAATAAAAGAGAACAATGCTAATAACTTGAGATTCTTTTCTGTTTCTTTTATCTTTTTACTGTTTACTTTTTACTTGCCGAGCAGTGCCAAAGCCGTTAGTATTGACCAACAACTCAGTATCCCCTTGAACAATGGCACCCAAGGATATGCGAGGGAAGATGCTGACCGACTGCTGCGATTGGGCGCACAGGAGGAACAGAGAGGGAACCTGGCAAAAGCAATTCCCTACTGGATACAAGCACTGGATATTTACCAACAAATAGGCGATCGGCGGGCAATCGGTCAGACATACGATTATTTAGGTCTTACTTACGCCCGCTTGGGACGCTACTTTGAGGCGGAAGATGCCCTGCGACGCCGGTTGGCGGTTGCCCGCGACGAACCAGACTTCCAGGGGCAGATTTATGGCTTAAATAACGTCGGCACCGTTTTGCTGCAACGAGGTGCCGTGCAGGCGGCTTCAGCAAGCTTTTCTGAAGCACTGGCAATTGCCCAAAGCATCAACAGCCAAGCCGGGGAAGGACTGTCTCTAAGTAATCTAGGATTGGCGGCGGCAAATAGCGGCGATTATTTGCAAGCGATTAAACGTTACGAAGAAGCCTTGATTTTTCGGCGTCGGGGGAAAGACCCGCTGGGCGAGGCGAATACAGTGAATAATTTGGGAGATGCTTATCTGGCACTCAATCAATATCGGGATGCCCAGATTTCATACCGTGGGGCACTGAGATTGGGTCGGCAAATACGCGATCGCTCAACTCAATATCGAGCGATTGATGGTCTGCTGGTCGTCTACAGCAAGCTTAGGCAGTATCAGGAGGGTTTTGAACTGCTCGATCGCCGCTTAACCTTGGCTCAGGAATCGCAAAATTTGCGGCAAGAACTAGAATCACTCAGGTTATTTGCTCAACTTTATCAGGTCAGCGGCAACCCAGTAACGGCGCGGACCTTCTACCAACGAGCGATCGTTTTGGCGCGTACCCTTGGGGATGAGCAAGAAGAAGCACTTTTGCTCAACAATTTGGCTCAAATTCGGATTAGATAAGCATTTGAATCAAAACACCAGAAGTGTAGGGACGCAAAGCTTTGCATCTCTACACTTCTGGTTGTGGAAATATCGAAATCGTTAGTTCACCAGGACATTACCATTTTCCTGAATGGTCATGGCATTTTTGTCAACACTGAGATCCGTTGTTTCCTCCAAAACCACCTCTAACATTCCCTGTTCGCCTGATGTTTGCGGAACGACTCTCAACAGTGCGCCATTCGGACGTTGGAAAGTCAGATTTAAAGGGGTTTTTAAGCCTTGGAGCGTAATATTATCTCTACCCGGTAGTCTTCTCTGATTGGTATCGCCCAGCACCTGGTAAGTAATGGGATCACCGGTTTGGTTAATCAGCCTGACATTCACCATCCCGTTCATGGGCATCACGTTAGAAGCGGGAGATTGTAGCTGTTCCGGGGCTGGTGCTTGAATCACAGCACCCGGTTGTGTCGGCGGTGCCATCTCAGCGCCCGGTCTTGGCGGCGCTGGGGATGTTGTCTCAGTTGCGGAACCTGGCTGGAGTGGCGGAGCGGCTGGGCAACCTGCGGGAGGACGAATGCCCGCTTGAATGTATCTAGATTCGTAGAAAATGCTAGGACAAGGATTTAGCGGCGAAGCACCCTGAGCGTTATTCTGCAATTGGTTGACATTGCTGGGAGTGGAGTTATTTTGCATCATGCGATCGCCACTTGCAGGCGGTTGCATCATGCGATCGCCACTGGCAGGTGGTTGCATCATGCCCTCTCCACTTGCGGGTGGTTGCATCAGGCGATCGCGAGTATCGCGCGGTTGGTCGATCTCCCCTGGAGCCGAGTTCATCTGAGCCAGCGCTGGTAAGCCAAAGAGCAAACTCCCACAAATCGCGCCTGCTAACGCTAATGTTTTTTTGATTGGCTGATGTTTGTGAATCATTATTGATTCTCCTTTAATTCAGTTTTTTAAAAGCATTTATACTGCCCGACTTCAGCAATTTGGTACTCGTCGGGCAGCAAAAAAAGATTTAAATTCTAGTCAGTAAAAGGCGAAAGTAAAGAATTTGCTCTTTTTACTTTTGCCTTTTTCAAAAAGTTAGGCTTGCTCCCAGAGTTCTCTAATTTTGTCGGGTAAGAAGCCAGCAATTTCCTGAATCCGTTCTTCGGACAATTCATCTTTTGTCGCCGAGAACACAGCCTTAATTGCCATTTCTGGTTCTACCCCTTGCGGCAAACCTGCTTCTTGGCGAATCCGGAATAGAAAAGTATCAGCCTTAATGATCAGGGGAGGACGAATCCGGCTAAGGAAATGGACAATTGGATTGGTATCCTGCCACAAGTCAGCAATTTCGTTTTGCAGCGCCTTATCTTCTGTCGGTTCTACTGGTTCATGCAGTTCAGAAGTCACCCGATCGGCGGCTTCATTCGTCATCATATCCCGCATGGTACGGAACACAACCTCACTGATATCTCTAGCATCAAAGATATCTTCCAGTTCGCCCCTGAACATCACTTTCTCTAGGAAGGGCATATCTTTTGTGGCAATGGGAACCACAGGACCTTCCTTAAGGGCTGCTGGCGGGTTTTCCTCCATTTTTTCCAACAGGCGTTGCCCTTTTTCGGTCAGTCTGGCACTTTTAAATTTAATTAGATGAGGTGCTAAACCATCAGAGGGATCGTAGGAATTGGCAATGCGGAAGTCGAACTCTTTCGGATTAACGACATCCGTGGTATCTTCCTGATTAGCGTAAGCATTGCCAGTAAATTCAGCATCGATATACTGCTTTTGATTTAAATAATCTAAGTGCCCCATCAGGTCGGTTTCTGTGACTTGTCTACCAGCGAAGTCTGCCGCCGTGAAGGCTACTTCATGCTTACCCGGTTCGCTGTCACCTTCGTGAATTTTTTTGAGTAAAATGTAGGCAACATCTTCTCTTAAGGGTATTGTCATCAGAATCTCCTTATATTTTGAATGTTGGATTTAGTAAACGTGGCGCTTTGCCCTAAGCTTGCCATAAGAAAGCGCTCGTATATAACGAGTAGAGCAATTGAAACTCAAAGAGAGTCTCAAAACCACTTTTGGGTCTAAATTTGGCTAAATTGCCTTAGCCGCTATTCAAGAAATTAGTAGGTCAAGCTTGATCCCTGCATCTGCCAGGGGAAGCATTTCTAAAGTAGAGTCTTCGGAAGGATGAGGAAGGGGATGAAAGATGAATGAATTTGTCCTTCCTAATATTCTTCTGTGGCTGCCGGTAAAGTGACGGTAACGGTTGTACCTTGATGGAGAATGCTTTCAATCTGGATGTGACCTTGGTGCGTTTCAACAATTGCTTGCGCGATCGCTAACCCTAATCCAGATCCCGTTACCGTTGTATTTCCCGCGATATGAGTTCTGGCTGGATCGACTCGATAGAATCGGTCGAAAATGTGTGGCAGTGCCGACTCTGGAATGCCGATGCCAGTGTCGCTGACTCTGACTTGCAGATGGGGCATCCCGTGGCGTTTCGTGGCGAGGCGATTCATGGTATCGATCCATTGCAATGTCACATCAACTTTACCCCCTGCTGGAGTGTATTGCAGGGCGTTACTAACCAGATTTGTGAAGAGACGCGCCAGCTGATCCCAGTCACCTTCAATAGCAAAGGCATCCTCTTCAAATTTGGGATTTGGGATTTGAGAGGGGAGATTTTCTTCCTCAATCATTCCCATATTTAAAATTGGCAATCCAAAATCGAGAGATAGCTTGACACCTTTCTCCGCAGCGACTAGCTGTTGTTCTTCAATCACCTCCATCAACAAGGCATCAAGGTGAACTTGAACCCAAGTGCGTTGTTTCATGCCACTATCCTGCCGCGCCAGAAATAGCAGATCGTCCACCAAACGCCCTAAACGCCTAGTAAGCCGTTCTACAACCTTCAGCTGTTGTCGGTAATGGATGGGTGCCTCCCCAGATGCTTCTACAAGATCGGGATCGTCCAGCGCCACCTGCACATTCGTTTGAATCATGGCAATCGGGTTCCGCAGTTCGTGGGAGGCGTCAGCGGTGAATTGTTTAAGCCGTTGGTAGGACTCTCTCACGGGTTCCATCGCCAAACCGGAAAGCCACCAGCCGCTAGTCGCCACAGAAATCAACATTAGTCCGGTGCCAAAAATCAAATCAACCATCAACAAGCGAGTCGGTTTGGCAACCTCAAACCAAGGATGGCTGACCCGCAGATATCCTAGTACCTGACGCCCCATTTGCACTCGTTGCGTCACCTGTCGCAAAAGCAGCTTGGAGTCCTTCGTTGCCTCCCTGGCCGAAGACCAAAATTCCGAGTCTAATATCCCTTGCCAGGAAGCCCGAACGACCGGCACGGTTTCACCAGTGCGGTTGAGATGAATGGGAATATCTAAAGGTTCGGAGAGAGTTGACCAGAGTAATTCACCTGTGGGGCTAAACCACTCTAGGTCGATGTGGTCGTCTTCAGCGGCTTCTGCATCGTTGCGAAAACTGGCTTCGACGTTGACGGATGAACTGCCATTCGGGGCGGTTTCAATCACGAGCGATCGCTGCACCACTTCCACTACATGATTGAGCGTGTCATCCACGCGCTCAATCAGCGTGTTGCGGACATACAAATAAACCCCAGTAGCAAATAGCAGTAGCAGTACCGCTGTAACAGCCGTGTACCAAATAGCTAATCGCCGACGAGTAGCTTGAAACATAAATTAACTCAATCTTTTGCCAATGCTATTCTGGCAACTCACCTAAACGTTGCTAGTCGGTAAGCGTAGCTAGGGGTAAAATTTTACTATAATCGCTATCCTCTGAATCGCCTGCCTTTCCCAACTTCGATGATATTAAATTAGCGAAAAAATTAAGCATATAACTTCAACGCTAATATCTACTTTTTACACAAAGATACGCAGAGAAATCAATCTAAATTCGCGTACCTTTGCGTTTTCCTTAGCGTACCTTTGCGTTTCAAATATTCAATCTAAGCAACTTTATGCAGCACTGCGTTGCCCAAATTGAGTCAGGAAGCGGAACGCTTTGACAATAGAAGCCGCACAATCTCTGGGAGAAGTGCCGTAAAAGGCACGCCATGCAGCGGCTTTATACTCGTCATAGCGATCTGCTCTTTCTGGAAATTTTTCCAACCAAGCCAAGCGCACGGCATGACCAATTAGCACATCTAGCACAATATATTCTTCTACTTGTAGCTCTGGATTCGCTTGAGCGATCGCTGCCAATTCCATTAATGCCTCAATATTTACCTTTCGGTATTCCGGTGCCTGTATTTTATTGAGTAAATGCTCGATTCGCAGAGCAAAATTCTTTTCCCCTGGCGTCATTTCTGACAAAATCAAATGGCTATCCAAACGATTGCGACGCTCTAGCTTATCCCCAATTACTACACCTTTGCAGTGTTTCAGCAATCTCCAAACGCTGGGATAAAAATCTTTCGGTACTCGATTGAGTGCCCCATCTAGTTGTCGCTGTCGCAACCAACCCCCAGCAGTGGGTGCCTCTTCCTCATCGGGTTCCACCGGCACCACCCACTCAATCTCCTGTTCCTGCTGTTTGACGTGTAAGGATTCTTGCTGACGCAGCACTTGATTCATCCCCTCATACCCAGCCAATACTTGGCGCAGCCGCATTCTCACTTCAAAAGGACTTAACTGCATCAAGTGTTCGTAAGCTTCATCCTGAGTCAGGCGCAACTCGTGCGCTAATTCGCTAGTCAACAGCAGGATCAAATATCCCACCCGCAGCGTCAGCAAACCATCAAATAGCTGAGGTTCCCCCTTGATCAGCAGACCTAGGTAAATTAGGATTTCTTGAGTGAAGACGCGATCGCGAATATCCTCCCCACAGAACTCGCGGATCTTGTCCATAATTTCTGTATAAGACATCGGGCGTGCCATCAGCGACGCCTCAGTATACGCCTTGCCCACCGTAATCTGCTTGCCCCGCACCAGGATATCCGTCACCGCATCCGACAAGCCAATATCAACCTTATTCAGTAACCCAGCCGCATGACGTACCACCGTCCAGTGGGGGGACGCTTCGCTGGTGCCTGCCTTGGTGTAAACTTCATCCAGCAAATCCGCCACTGTCACTCGCTGTTCCGGCCCTCCAAAGCCGGTATCAAAATCCAATCCCTGCAACCGCACCAAGGTATGCAACAACTCGATTTGTTCGTAGATGTTTTCCGACTCCCGCAGGCTAGAGAGCAATAACCCCAAATTGGTTTCGCACTCCAGCATAAATTCTTGAGTATTACCCAGCGGCCAATTTTTATCAGGATGGCTGGTCAGGTAGTACCGTCGTGTCGCGGCATCTTGAACCGGCGATTGGGTAAACTCAAAGTCGTGTAGAAAATCAATTCGTTGTGTCCCAGATGTCAGCATCAGCTGATTCAGCCGCCCCAATTTCACTCGAACCCCATTGCATAAACCATCTTTTAGCTCCTGCATCAGTTCCAGAAGCGCCTCTGAGCCGGTTTCCAGCATTGCGTGGGTCAGCAACAACGTCATGGTAGGACGCCCTAGCTCAAACCAATTGCGCTGAATATAAGCAAGTTCGCTCTGAATTTCAGCAACTAAGAAATGGTAGTCAAGGGTCAGGTAAAACTGCTGTTGATCCAAAAATGACGGTAAGAAGACAATCGTCTCGCTGCGAATACGAAAAATCCTCGATGTTGTTAAAGTCCGCAACCGGCGCACGGGCCTGCCCGTGAGTCCCAGCTTGTCGTTCCGCCCAATTTGGGTATAAACCGCTGAGAGTTCTGTTGCTTGACGCACCTGAATCGGCTCCAGTTGTTGCGGCGTCTGGGTTGCAATGCCGTGGACTGCTAATTCAGCCTGTAACTTTTCATCTTCTGCCAGCAGCGCAATTTGTACCATCGGGTTTCCTTCCCGACCCACACTCAGGTGCCGTCCCAGCGGGTCAATATCTCCCACCGCGATTAACTTTTCACTCAGCATTTCTCCTAGCAGGTACAAGCTTTGCGCCCACACCAAGGGGATATTTTCATTCGGCAGGCGCGGTTGGGTGTGGGGGTTCTGTCTCTCCGCCTCAATCTTTTCCGCCGGGACATAATAAAGCTCCGGTAGCAGCCGCAAACCGTCCTGCTCAATCAGCAGAAACTCCAGGCACTCTTGATAGTCCTTAACTTGTTCCATGTCTCCTCGAAACAAGCCATCCAGAACCAGGTAGGTGAAAAATAAAGGCCATTCGCACTCAATATGCTCAAATTGCTGCAATTCCCAAGGTTCGTAGTGCAAGCGGCTGGTATCTTCCAAAACAGTTTGGTGTCCATCTCGCAAAAAGCGTTTGCAGCCGTAGCGTCCCTCCAGCTTGTCGATGATTTTCTGTCGAGTGCGTTCCATCAGCTCCATATTTTCCACCGCAAAGGCTGGGAAACTAATGACGCTTAAGCTAGCCGCATCCACTTCTTTGGAGCTAGATTCTCTTGGTAACAGGGATTTCAGGGTCATGCGGGCGCGAGCAATTTCATCCGGCAGCACGTGAATTACAGAAGCCTGAGAACCTCGCACTCCAAATAAATCCAGTCCGCTAATTGCTTCTAAAGCGGCTTTTGCCATCCCGACCGAACTGGCATTTAGTTCTGGATTCCCCCGGTTTATCTTATTTCCTCGCTCCCAAATCCCATAATCGGGGGTTCGGTAAGTTCTGCCAATGTAATAGACCAGATTTTGGACAAAGTTGACTTCGTCAATGGCGTAGATGATATGTAACCCCGATGCCGTCATCTGAGCCAGCATCAGCAGAAATAGCGAGGTGGCATCCAACTGCAAGTGTCCCCAAGCGTCATCGCCGACTACGACATCACCGCTGCTGGTGTTGTATTTGGCGTGCAGGCAGTCTAGGAGGGATTGGCTTTGTTTAAATTGCTCAACTTTGTGGCTCTGTCGCATCATACAGAACAACAGCCCGCGCATCAGCTTGACGACGCTTTGTTCTAGCTCGTAGGTGCGCCCCTTATCTTCATCGACTTTGCGGTAAGCTAGCGCCAATCCCCAAACGGCGAGAATGCTGTAAACGTTGTCGCGTACCCAGGCATCGGTGTAGTCGCCGTGGGCGTTAATTGCAGTACTGGCGGGCAACAGACCCGTAATCGGATTTTGACGGTTGAGAATGACAGCCTTGATCTGGTGGTAGTAATCGTCTAGGCGATCGCTTAGCGGTTGTGAGGCGTTTAGCAACATATCATTCTCCTAAAGAGAGGGGTGCTGGGGGTCGTCCCCGGCAAAACGAAGAGAGTGTCAGAAATCCAGCCCAAGTGCTTTTTATTTTCGCACCAAAGCTAAAATTCATCTGCCTCGCGAAGCAGATTGCTGCGCGTTCACAATTCTTTAGTTACATTCTTGTACAGATGGTAACAAAAGTTTATTTTACAGAGTTAAGACTATGCAAACTCAAGACCGCAACGATGCAACCAAGATTGGCTTTACGCCCCAAGCTAAAAATTGGAATGGGCGTTTTGCCACGATCGGCTTTTTCATTGCCATGATGATTGAACTCACCACAGGTCAAGGCGTTCTTCACTTCTGGGGTCTGATGTAATATATTTCAATTTTATAAATTTGGTCAATTTCAAAAGCTCGCTGGGAGTTTATCTAGGAACTCCCAGTTTTTTGTTTCCCAAATAATAGTAGGGGCAGGTAAAGAAACCCGCCCCTACTATTATTTATCTCGCTAAAAAGGATTGTCTAGCGAATGTATTCTTTGAGAATACTGTTGCGATTGGGATGCCGCAACTTGCGGAGAGCTTTCGCTTCAATTTGACGAATCCGTTCGCGGGTAACGTTGAAGATTTGACCGATTTCTTCAAGAGTTTTCATGCGTCCATCATCCAAACCGTAGCGCAGACGCAGCACATCCCGTTCGCGGGGGCTGAGGGTGTCGAGGACGCTTTCTAGATCTTCCCGGAGGAGGTTTTTAGAAACTTGATCTTCGGGGGTTTCACCATCTGCTTCGATGAAGTCACCCAGACGGGAGTCTTCTTCTTTACCGATGGGAGTTTCTAGAGAAATGGGTAACTGAGCTGATTTAGCAATGAATCGCAGTTTCTCGATGGTCATTTCCATGCGAGTAGCGATTTCTTCTTCAGTGGGTTTGCGACCCATTTCTTGGGATAGAAGCTTGGTAGTTTTTTTGATCCGAGAAATGGTTTCGTACAGGTGAACAGGTAGTCGAATGGTGCGAGATTGATCCGCGATCGCTCTCGTAATTGCCTGACGAATCCACCACGTCGCATACGTGGAGAATTTGTAACCTTTTTCGTGGTCAAATTTTTCAGCGGCTCGAATCAAGCCTAGACTGCCTTCCTGAATCAAGTCTTGGAAGGATAAGCCGCGATTCATATATTTTTTGGCAATCGAAACCACCAAACGCAGGTTTGACTGCACCATTTTGTCTTTAGCGCGGCGACCTACATAGAGGCGATGTCGGAACGCTGGTAGGCGCTTCTTCACCTCTTTAGACCACTCTTCTTGTTGGGGTTCTCGCCCTAGCTGAGTAGCGAGTTGTTCCCAGACTCGCTCAGATTTCAGCACTCCCTCAGCCCACTCTATATCCTGCGGTTCCCGCTCCAGATTTTCGATCAGTTGCTCGCGCAAACGCTCTAATTCTAGTAAGTCGGCTATCTTGCGTGCGAGTTCAATTTCTTCATCGGCTCTTAAGAGACGAATCCGACCAATTTCTTGTAAATAGAGACGAATCGAATCCTCAGTGTAGTGTTTCTTTTTCGTTTGCACCCGACGACGGGATCTACTGACCTTACCAGGCTTACCTTCGTCTTCATCGGGCGTTACGTCTACAAAGTCGTCTTGATCCGCGTCTTCATCAATTAAGAGATCCAACTCGCTCTCAGGCGGAGTGATGATTTCGAGTACGTCGTTGGCCTGGGTCATGCCGAATTCCTCATGCTCCTTCAGTTAAAGACCAGAAGATGGTGTTAGTTAATCTACAAAACAAGTTAGCCAGTCGTTATACCTTGCCAGCTTTCAACGCTTGCTGACTGGCTCAATGAGAGAAAAGAGAGAATGCGCTTGCGTGCAACGCCAGCGTTCGATAACCGCGTTGAAATAGGTGTTAATGCTGGTAGTGTTCAAAACCTTTCCGATTGTAGCCTTTCTCACAAAACTTGCACGCTTTTGGTTTATTTAAACCTTCAAATATGAAGTTAATGTCAAGGCGGCTTTTCCCAATGGATAATCCGATTGGAATTGATACACCCACTCCGATCTCATCTCCTTCAACTAGCTTGTACAGGATTTACCAGCAACACTCGCTGGTTGATTTGGTGATGCCTCCAGCCAGTTGAGCGCTGTCTTTCTATAAATAGCCTATAGTTAAGCGTCAAAGGTTTGGGGAGAGTAGCACTAAGCAGTAATGAACGTTTAGGCAAAACTAGAGAAAATATTGCTTGATTTCGCATTTTGCTTAAATGCAACTCTATCCTACTGACGCTTGATGGGCGATGGGTTGCGACAAATGGCTGAATTCTATTCCGTCATTCTAATCAACAAGAGCCAAAATGTGACAGAGAAAACATCAATATATTTCCCTTTTAGGTTAAAAAGGTCAACTGACTTTGCTGCCACAGCGCATCGATGGTAACAAATTGATATCCTTGCTGCAATAGTTTAGGCACTAGCTGGGCGGTCGTTTCAGCCACATCTTGACCTCCATAATAGCCATCATGCAAAACAATGACCGAACCATTTTGGACTTGCCGCAAAACTCGCTGTACGACGACGCTAACCCCAGGCTGTACCCAGTCTTCCGGCACCACGCTCCACATGACAGGTCGATAGTTCCACTGCTGCAATAAATCTAAAGTCTGGGGTGTAAACAAACCATTAGGGGGTCGAACGTCACGAACAAATTGTGGATCGAGTTGACAGGCTTGTTGGATCGCCTGCTGTGTCTGTTCCATACTTTGTTTGAGGTCAGATGGACTCAGCTTGGGAAAAGCGCGATGATCGTACCCATGCAGCCCAAGCCAGTGACCTCGCCGGTAGACTTCTTTGGCAGTTGCTGGTGCGCGGTTAACGCAAACACCCAGCCAAAAAAAACTTGCGGGTATGTTGTAGTGGTCTAGCACTTTCAAGAGTTCGGGAGTGTACTGGGGATGGGGGCCATCATCAAACGTGAGAGCGATCGCTCGTGAATTTCCAGTACCCGACCACAGACAACGGGGAAAGGCAGGCTGAAGAATTCGGTACACAATAGGAAATAGCGGAGCTAGCTGCATTTGCTCTTTGATGTCGTTTTTCTAATGGGTGTCAACAGACGGTGAGTCTCAAAGGTCAATTTAAACAACAAAGACCATGTTTTGCCATACTGGCGGGAGCTTCTCTTTTATTTGCTCTCTCTGGGTGCAGCACCGTAACCACTAACCAGTATGAAGCAACCGCCCGGACAACTTTAACCTGGAAAGTCGGTTACTCGACTAATCCGGGTCGCAATCAAGAGCGAATCGAAACTTTTGGCTCTACTTCCTTACTCAACCGCAATGGGGAGAAGCCAGAAGGCGCGGTAATTGGCCCCGACGAACGGGAACTTTGGTGGTCTGCACTGCCACCACGACCCACGCTTGATGAAATTGAACAGCGGCTGCAACCTGCCGAAAAGGCAAGCCAGCCAGAGATTTTGCGAGATGTGAATTACCAAATTACTTATCGCAGCAACGGGCAGAGTGTTACCTTGCCGACGAATTACGATGTCTATCGAGAGGTTGTCAAGGCATATCCTTCCCAAACGCCTTTAGAGCTGACGCTAGGAGTCAATGATTCCTCTGTGGAGAAAGCGGAACCCAAGTTTGAGAATTAAAAGAGATATTAAAAAGCAAAAATTAAGGCGGGGGCGATCGCTTCTTCCCTGTCTCTCGGCTCCTCTGCCCCCCTGCTTAATTCTTCCTGCGGACTTTAGCCACAGAGCGCTTCAAAACAACAGGCGTCTTTAACGGTTGACTAGCTTTAATTAACGGCTGGTTACTCTCCAATGCTTGCAGGCCATCGAGAACCGCATCTCGGATCGCCGCTTCCGGTTCTTGATTCAGCATCAGCCGAAAGTATTCGGCAACACTACGTCGATGCTCCCGCTCTAACCGAGCCTCTGTGACTAAGGCACAAAGTCGGCGAACCGCAATCAGACGCTTCAGGGGGTCTACCTGCGTCAGCTCCGTTAACCAATGGTTCAGGTTAGCTTCATCCCGATTCAGTTGACGGCTAATAATTTGCCAGACCAAGAGGATTAGGGTTGCCAGAGTGCCCAGACCTTGAAGAATTGCACCAGCAGCAATCCAGGGACTGTCAGAGTCTACCCAGATGGAAACTGCCATATAGGTGCTGAGGCTGGCAATGCCGCCACTGCCAACGGCAAGCGTTAATTGCCGGTTGGAACCACTAAAAAACCGTTGCAGGCTCGACCAGTGTACTTGCCAGTCCCACTCCTGCATCAGGTAAACCAGCAACATTACTAACACACCAGCGCCGGTAGCCAGTAGGAGCTTCCAGTTCCAGAACAGCATCACCACCACAACGGCGCTCACCACCAGCCAGCTGCCCGATCCCTGACTTGGGTGCCGGGGAAACAGCTTGAGGACTGGCATTTTTAATTGTTTCTGCGACAGAGCCAATTGGATCTGGTTTACGAGTTGTTGTCGCCAAGACGACGCCTGTGCCACGAAAGTTTCCTGCTTAAGTCAGATAGATTATACCTAACGAGTTAACTATCGTAATACCTTTTAGTCCTAAGCTCGTAGCCCGTAGTCATTCGTCCTTTGTTTTACCAAGTTGACCAATGACTACGAACCAATGACCGATGACCGCTCACAAACCAAAGCTCAAGTCATCGACGGTCAGACAGCCATCAAAAGCGTAGAAGGTGATCCGATAGATATTTGGTACTGCGACGCTCAGCTGACTGTTCGGAGGAATATTGGAATCCGTTCCGGCTAGATTTGGCTCTGTTAACTCCGAGCGTCCCAGGAGTTGGTTTTGCTGGTCGTAGGCAGATAAAATTGTTCGCTGAGAACTGGTGACAAAGCCGCTGACAAAGCGAACCGGAAACTCAAAGGAAATTTCTATCAAGCCGTTTTTAGGGGCACCCATGAGGACGGTGGTGCCAGATCGAGGGGGGAAAGCGGGGTTGGAGGGATGGAGAGCGATCGCATTTCTAAACGTGAGACCCCATTGCTGAAACTGGCGCTCCACCACGTCAAAGCATTTCAAGTCTTCCATGTTGAGGCGAACGCAGGTTCCCTTATGTAAGGGGAAGCCGGAGTCAGCGCTAGCCGGCTCCTCGCTAGGAGAAGCGACAACGGTGGACCCACTGAGCGACTCAATTGTTGGTGCGGATGCGGATGCGTTAAAGTCGCTGATTTCATCCCACGGAAGACTGCATTGCTTTGCCATAACATTCTGTGAATGTACTTTTTCAAGAACTGGATCGCCGTTTATTACTCCGACGCAGATATCTCCAGACTTGACGGAGCTATCACTTGGGAGTGACGACCTGAAGCTACTAATCCCCCCTCTGTTCATTCAGCCTCCTTGACTTATGGGGCGTCTTTTACGATCTGATTCCGAGTAATGCTTCTTCCCTCAGGCAAAAAATTCCGCATTTTTAATTTCTTGTGAGGGAAGTTTTAGAAGAAATGTTCCAGTCATCAACATTGGCTGATGACCGATTGCCATCGCGATCGCACACACCCTGTTACTTAAATACGCAAAAACCCGGTGAGGGGTTTCACCCCCTACCGTTTGGATTATCTCTGATTTTTTCTAATTTGGCGGAAAAAAACCAGCGGCTGGATTGGCATAGCGGAAAGTCTTATCAACCGGCTGATGTATTTTTACCTTAATTTACATCTGCCTTTAGGGATAACTATTTGCAAAATCTTTAATTTCAAGACGGTTGTTTTATCGTTTCTTTAAATTGCGGATAAATTACAGGATCGTTGCTCCAGTTAGGCTGGGCGCATTTGCTGCTAGATCGTTTGGTCTGACGCTACCCGATGAGAAATTCTGAAACCACCTATATGCAAGCGTTTCATCGTTCAAAGTCTAAAGCAAAAATCTAAAATAGTATCAGTCACCAGCTCAACTGAGCATCGCCGATTGAAACTGGGTGTTAGGAATCAACCAGTAGTCAGACGTTCTAACACTCAACAATTCGCGACAATGAGCGCTCGTGGCGATAACAATGAGGTTTATTCATGATTCAGCCACCCGGCTTTGAGATGCAATCGATTGTCACTTCCTTGGGAAGAGTGGTGTACTACACCCCCAAGGGGGCACCTTGGCGCTCGGCGGATGCAGCCATGTCAGAGAATCTGCCCACGTTGGTTTTCCTACATGGCTTTGGTGGTGGGTCATCCGCCTACGAATGGTCGAAAGTCTATCCAGCTTTTGCAACCGATTATCGAGTGATTGCACCCGACCTAATTGGTTGGGGTCGGTCTGACCACCCCGCACGCAATTACCAGATAGATGACTACATCAACACAATTATTGAGTTCATCGAGCAGACTTGTAACGAGCCAGTACCCGTCGTGGCATCTTCTCTCACGGCTGCTTTTACAATTAGAGCTGCGATCGCTCGCCCCGATCTCTTTAAGTCCCTGATTCTCACCACACCGGCGGGTCTGTCTGACTTTGGGGAAAATTACACCCGTAGCTTTTTTGCCCAACTCGTTGCTACGCCCATTCTGGATCGCTTGCTCTATAGCACGGGCGTTGCTACGGAGGGTGGCATCCGTAGTTTCCTAGAACAGCGACAATTTGCTCGTAGCCGTCGCGTATATCAGGAAATCGTAGACGCTTATTTGCAATCTGCCCAACAACCCAATGCGGAATATGCAGCGCTCTCTTTTGTTCGGGGAGATTTATGCTTCGATCTATCCCTTTACATAACTCAGCTAAACGTGCCTACTGCCATAATGTGGGGGGAAAAGTCCGAGTTTACGGGTCCGGAAGTTGGCAGGCGGCTGGCAGCTTTAAATCCGCAAGCTGTCCGGGTTTTTCAGGCGCTTGATGATGTGGGATTGACGCCCCAACTGGAACTGCCTGCGGTGACAATCGGCTTCATCCGGCGATTTCTAGACTTGCTGGACTAGAAATGTCAAAGAAACCCATTATTTTAGAAAATAGTGGGTTTCTCTACCGCAAGATTAGTCTGGGAACCGGATATCAATGACTGTGGAATTGAAGTTATAACCTGAGCCGTCTAGTTCTACTGGAATGCCAATTTTGAGTTTGGTACCGCCGACAACCGGCCCATCCTTCGTGATTTGGGCTTTAGTACCGAAAGTCATCAGCATATCGGTACTGAAAGAATCAGGTCTAGGATCGGGGAGCGCTTTGACAGAACCATCCGGTTGCGGGACGGTCACGCTTCGGGGCAGGATCTTGATGGATTTAATCTCCATCTGTCCGGCGGGTTGATTGCGGATAATAATATTCGTTTTTTTGTCCTTCTGGAACTGGTCGATTAAAGCCTGGGGATCTCGCACATTTAAACCCCGGACAATCAAATCCATTTCTACGGGTTTTGTGGTAACGCCGACTTGGGCAACCGAACCGGAAGTGCCGGGAAAAAAGAAGATTCCTACAATAACTGAGAGAATCACTAAGGCAGCACCCACATCTAAGATGCTCACCTTGCCGAATAAGCGACCTTGAGAATCCAAAATCTTCATGCAGAATTGTCCTGGCTCTAGCTAAAAAACTGGGGAGATTCAGTAACCTCTAACTCTACAAATCACAAGGTAGATGATACTTAATCCGGCAGTCTTTTGTCAGAGTACCATGAGTGTCGCCTAGAGAGTGCTGGCAGATGGCTGGTTGTAAAGCCTTCCTGAAAAGACTGCCTAACTTAGTCTACGACACGGATGTAGCCTTGCTTCAGGCTGTCAAATACTCGGTTGACTTGGATCTGCTCTTCGGAGCTGAGAGCCGTCTTCGATAACAGCGCCGCCATCAGCCGTTGTTGGTCATGGCGAGTAATTCTGCGCGTAGTTAATAATTGCTCGACTAATTGAGCGATCGTTAGGGAGAGGCTTTGAGCTTGCATCTGGTTATCGGGGCACAGGATTCTATTTAAATTTTCGGTAAACTTGTCCTCCAGTTCATCAGGACATTCACCGAATCTAGTGATGAAAAATGGCTAAATTTTCAGGAGTACCGAATCAGTATTGTACGGGGATCGATCTTAGTTTGAGGCTCTGCCCAGGCTTGAGCGATCGCAAAATCTCTCGATTGTGGTTGAAGCTGCAACTTAGAATTCTCAAATCACGTCTGTTTGTTTCAGACTAATGAAAGTTGTTGTCACATTTACGGGGAGATGCGATCGCATTCTATAGATTCTCTTTCGCTGGACTGATGCCTAGAAGAAGAACAAGAACCCGAAATTGTGACTTTTAAAATGTGGTGTTGCCTCGCCTGCTTTCAGGGTAGGGAGTGTTGAAATTGTCAAGACTGGTCGCCGATCGCAACTGTCGATTTGATTATCACTCGTATTCGCTATGAAGTTGAACCCCTTGTCATTTTTTTCCCGTCGTTCCTCCAGCCGCTGGTTCTATCCGTTCCTCTCATCTGTGGTAGCGCTGTTTATTTGTGTCGGTTTGCCTCAGTCTGGGCAAGCGATCTCGTTGTTTGACTTGATTTTGCGCGGCGTTCAGGTAATTCAGCTGTCGAGTATTTCTGATAAACAGGAAGTCCAAATTGGTCGGGCAATTAATAACCAGCTAGTCAGTCGGGAGATTCGGCTGTATCGCAATCCCCAAATTGTTCGCTACGTTGAAGAGATTGGTCAGCGGTTGGTGGCGAAGAGCGATCGCCCTGATATTCCTTATACGTTTCAAGTCGTTAACGATAAGGGTCTCAATGCCTTTGCGACAATGGGAGGCTTTGTCTACGTCAACACTGGCTTGCTCACAGCAGCAGATAATGAAGCTCAGTTGGCGAGTGTCATGAGCCATGAAATCGGTCATATTGCCGGTCGTCATGCAATTGAGCAGATGCGGAAAAGTGCGCTAGCTCGCGGCGTAGCGGCAGCAGCAGGGTTGGATCGCAACCTAGCCGTTCAAATTGGCGTGGATTTGGCTCTACGGCGTCCGAACAGTCGGCAAGATGAATTCGAGGCGGATCAAAAGGGACTGCAAACCATGATTAGGGCAGGTTATGCTCCCTCTGGAATGGTGGCTTTCATGGAAAAGCTGCTCAGGGCAAATTCGGTGCCTACATTCTTAAGTACCCATCCGGCAACCTCGGATCGGATTAAAGCTTTGGAACGTGCCATTGACCCGGAAGATGCCAATGTCGGCGATGGGTTGGATGAGCAGGCGTATAAAGCAAAAATTCGCCCTCTGATTTAAGGTCTGAGCATCTGGCGGCGCATCCGACTCACCTGAGATGGATCGATTTGCGTCACTGCTTCTTTCAGGGGTAGTTTGCGAACACGACGCCGCGCCACATTGACTTGATAAACCAAACTGTTGGTGATGTCCAAGCCAGTCAACCAGCCACTTTTCTGGTGATAGGCACCCGTATCGATGTCAAGCCAGCCGTTGCCTTGAGCAAGTTTTCCTGGTGCAACTCCAGGCAGGGTAAAGGTGATGGTGTGACCTGTAACGATCAGTTTATCGGGGAAGTAGGGCTGGGGAATGCTGTGAAATTCTTCGCGAATCCAGCAAAATTCCTCAGCGGTTTGCTTCTCGAAGGGAATTTGCGGATGGACGCCTGCATGAACCAACCAGACATCGCCTAAGTCTAAATATGCGGGTAGCGATCGCATCCACTCGATATCCTCTGTTGGAATACCCGCTTCCCCATAACTGTTCACGGTTGCATGACCGCCACTGTAGAGCCATCCTTGCAGCGCTGGGCCGTAAATTTGTCCATCGCCCAACACGTCTAATAACATTTGCTCGTGGTTGCCCAACAAACAATGGTAGGAATTTTGCTTAACAAATTTAACAACCTGAGCGCTGTGAGGCCCTCGATCGATTAAATCCCCCAAAAAATAAACCGAGTCATTTGAGGAAGGAGCGATCGCTTCCAATAAGGTCATCAGGCCTTCGTAGTGGCCATGTACATCACCAATCACAATGCGACGGGGGGTCATTTTGCTCATCCTCAATCCGATTACTCACAACCTTAGATAGCGCCTCAAAGTAAGACACCGAATCACTGTCGATCAAAACTTATACACTCATGGACATCCCTAGTCATGTCGCCCAGGTTATAGCGCGGGTGGGGAAGTGACTTTCAAACGCGGCACAGTATCATCAAATTCCATGTCTTACCAATAAACCATTGGTAATATGTTTGTTGCGTCTGCTCCGTTACAGCTAGATGCAACTTATAGCCCGTTAAAACTGATAACCACGCTAAAACTGGGTTGATTAGTAAGTCAATCAAGTAGGAGAATGTCAAAAAAGGGAATGTCCTTGTATTAAGAGTTTCACGGAGCGGATGCACAGCCTGAATAGGGAACACCAAAAAAGCACTGGGAAAACCAACTAGAAATGGGAAGTTAAAAGTCAAAGGTATATTTTTAAAGCTGACTTTTAAGTTCTAAATTCTCTTCTAAGTGGCGGGATGTATCAAATTGTAAGTATGGTAGACTACATTATTAATCATATCTCGCCTAGCTTGAGTAGAACCTTCTGGGATCGGGAATCTCTCTGAAGGCGGTCGAGTGTTGGGTGAAACAGAGCGAGACAATCAATAGAAAAATTCTCTCGCTATCGTTAAATGTCAGGGTTTTTTACCTTAAAGTTCCTTGCCTCCTGTGTCTTCTACTGTGTCTTCTGCTACGCTGCCAGTTATTATTGCTCTGAAACAAGCTAGTAGTATCGCTTGGGTAAATCAGGCGATCGCTAACGTGGATACTATTCTGCTCGATCATTCCCACTGCGAACGGAAAGCAGCCGGAGTTGCCTTGAATTTGATGTTTCGCTACCCTTCTTATACTCAGTTAGTGCGGCAGCTTACCAGGATCGCCTGCGAAGAACTGGAACACTTTGAGCTGGTTAATCAGTGGCTGGAACGTTGTGGCATCCCCCTTGCTGCCCTCTCTGCGCCTCCCTACGGTGCCGGGATGAAGGCGCAAATCCGCGCCAAGGAGCCAGAGCGGTTATTGGATTCTTTGCTAGTTTCTGGGTTGATTGAGGCTCGAAGTCACGAACGGCTGGGATTACTCGCCACCCACTTACCCGATCCAGAGTTAGCCCAATTTTATGGCAGCTTGATGGCATCTGAAGCACGTCACTATGGCGTTTATTGGGTGCTTGCCGATACTTACTTTGAGCGTGCTGTTGTCAACCAACGGCTGGAGGAATTAGCCGTCGTTGAGAGTCAGTTGCTGGAAACGCTGCATCCAGAACCGAGAATTCACAGCTAAAGGCAAGAAGCAGATGAAGGCTCAATATCGGGATTTTGTGATTCGTGGCTGGGAAAAGCGCGATCGCACTTTTGCAGCTGATGTCATCCATTCGGTGTTAACCGAGTATGGCTTGCCTTGGCAACCAGAGGAGGCAGATAGGGATGTTCTAGAGGTAGAAAAATTTTATCAAGATCCTGGGGGTGAGTTTTGGGTAATTGAAAGAGAAGGGAAAGTGGTAGGGACTGGCGCGTATTATCCAGTGAAGCGTGGGGACAGAGCGGTAGAATTACGCAAAATGTATCTATTGCCAGCTGTGAGAGGGCAAGGACTGGGTAAGTATTTGTTAGAACAACTCGAAAATGCGATCGCTTCTCGTGGTTTTCAGGAAATTTGGATTGAAACCGCCAGCGTTCTCAAAGAAGCAGTCAAATTGTATGAAAGGAGTGGGTATGAACCAGAAACAGGTGTTGAGACGGCAAGATGCGATCGCGTCTACGTTAAATTCCTGTAACCCTCACGACTGATTTAGACCATTTACATTTCCGTTTGCTACTAAAAAAAACAAAACATTCTCCAGCCCTTTCTCAAATCGCAATGTTTTGGCAAGATTGTCTCGCTTTGAAAGGATTGAATCGATGATAATCATATCGGGCTTGGCTGAGATTGCCTTTTCGATACATTCCTGACCGTTAGAAGCTTCAACAACGCTGTAGCCTTTTGCCTGTAACACATCAGTAAGTATCTTGATTGTTGATTCATCTTCATCTACTACCAAAACTTTTTTCTTTGAGGTTTCTTGAGCCAGAAGCGATTCGATAGCATTTAGAAGTTCTTCCTGGTTAATTGGCTTTGCCAAATACCTGTCAATTCCTAAACAATAGCCTCTATCTTTGTCTTCTATAATTGATAAAATGATTATCGGTATGGTTGTAGTTTCAGGGTCATTTTTCAGTACTGCTGCCACATCAAATCCATTCATAGCAGGCATCATCACATCCAGAATAATCAAATCAGGATGTTCTTTTTTAACCTGTGTAATGGCATCCATACCGTCTTTAGCTTGCCTAACAATATAACCTTCTGCTTCCAATTGCTGTGTGAGAAGTTCTCTAATAGATGCTTCATCATCTACCACTAGAATTGTTTTCTTTTGTTTATTAGAAGAGGCTTTAGAAGTGATCACATGACCTTTTAGTTGTTTTAAAAGGGTGTCCAAATCAACTTTCTCAAACTCAAAATTTCCGCCTGTACTGATAGGTAAGGTGAATGAAAAGTTGCTTTCTTTACCCAATTTACTTTCTACCCAGATTCTACCCTGATGATGTTCTACGATTTGCTTGCAAATGGGCAGTCCTAAACCAGTTCCTTTAGGTTTGTCTGTTAAGGTATTACCTACCTGCTTAAATTTTTCAAAGACTTGCTCTTTGTCAGCCTCAGCGATGCCTATGCCACTATCAATAACGCTGATAATGACCTCGTTATTGATTCTTTTTGCTCTGCAAGTTATGTAGCCTTCTGGCGTGAATTTGACAGCATTGGAAATTAGATTAATCACAACCTGAATGAGTCTATCCTTATCACCCACTAGCTCAGGTAGTTCATTTTCGATATTCTTAATTAACTTTAGCGGCTTTGTTTCAAATAAGGCGGATGTAGCCGCTGTTGCCTGTTCAATTATTTCAGATATATAAATTGGTTCTGTTTTCCACTCAATCTTTCCTGCTTCTAACTTTGCCAAATCAAGGACACTATTGATTAAATTTGTTAGTCTTTCCCCTTCAGACACAATGATGTCAAGGTTTTCTTCTACTTGCTTGATGGTTTTCCGAACTTTCTTATCTTCACTTTGAACTTCAGGAAATATAACGGAATCTAGTTTTTTCTTGATAATTTTGGCGAATCCCAAGACGGAGGTAAGAGGTGTTCTTAACTCATGGGAAACAAGAGATAAGAAATCTGACTTGGCACAATTAGCAACTTCAGCGGCTTCTTTAGCTTGTTGTAACTCTTGTTGCGTCCGCTGGCGCTCGGCAATCTCGCTTTGCAAATTCTGAATAGTATGATTCAATTCAAGAGTACGTTCCTCTACTCGAATTTTTAACTCTTCCTCAGACTTTTTCAGAGTTTCTTCTACCAACTTTTTATCAGTGATGTCTTCATAGGTACCTAGAATACCTACAACATTCCCTGCATCATCATGGAGTGGAATCTTATTCGTTTCTGCCCAAGACTGTTTGCCATCTGCTTGAAATTGAGTTTCAACGATATGATATTGGGGCGTATCTGCCTCCATGATGCGATTGTCACACTCGCGGTACCAGTCCGCCTCCTCCTTATTCCAAGCCAAGTCGTAGTCTGTTTTGCCAACAATGCCTTCTGGCGCATTAACCCCTGCTACTCGCGCAAAGTTGTAATTGCAACCCAGATAAACAGACTTTCTATCTTTCCAAAAAATTAACTGCGGGATGTTGTTCATCACTAGCTGTAGCATTTGCTTACTCTCTCGTAGTGATGCCTCTGCCTCTTTAGTAGGAGTAATGTCTTCTACTGTTCCCACAAAACCGATGAGTTCGCCTTTATTGGAAAGCAAAGGAGATGACCGAATGTAAGCCCAACGTACAATTCCCTCTCGTGTTTGAAAGCGACATTCGTGCGAATATTCCTTCCGCTGACTCGTGTAGGTATACCATTGTGCGATGACGCGATCGCTATCTTCCGGATAAACTGACCGCAACCAACCATCTCCCAAGCTTTCCTCAAGTGTAAAGCCACAAATTGCTTGACAGCGCGGGTTTGTATAAGTGCATTTACCTTCAATATCTGTCATAAAAATGCCGACAGGCAAACAAGCACTGAAAGAACGAAATTGCTGTTCGTTTTTCTTAAGTTCTGCATTGACGGCTTCCAAGTCCAATGCTTGTTGTTTTACCTGTGCTGTATTCTTAAACAGGCCAACAAACATCGATACTTTCGAGAGTAATATTTCCGGTTCAATCGGCTTAACCAGGTAGTCTATCGCGCCTAGGGAATAACCTGTGAATATATTAGTGTCGCTTGTGCCGTATACGGTTTGGAAAATAATCGGAGTCTGGCGCGATCGCTCTCTAGCTCGAATCAGCCTTGCTGTCTCAAATCCATCCAGTTCTGGCATCTGGACATCGAGCAAAATCACAGCAAAATCCTCATTTAGCAAACATCTTAAGGCTTCCATCCCCGAATTTGCTTTGACTAAATTCTGCCCTAAGCTACTCAATACTGCCTCTAACGCCAGCAGATTTTCTGGATGGTCGTCAACCAAAAGGATGTTTGCTTTCGGTTCTGACTGCATATTTTACCCTCAACGTTTAGTGACAAAATTTGATTAAAAAATTAATATTGCTAAATATTTTTGCGATTGATATTACAGGCGCTTGAGCTAGCTCTGTAGGCATTCAACGCCATTTTGATTTTTGCAAAAAGCTTGATTACAGTTACTACTGTGCTATGGCAATCTTACATCTTTTTCTTTTCCTAAGCCCAAAGTACGGGCTACGGCAAGGCGCTCTGATAGCGCGATCGCTAACTCCCAGGCTACACCTACTTACAGCTACATAGTTCAATCACATCTATTCACAAAATTAAGCTCTCTCAATTTCTAGAATATTCGATGCTTTTGCCACTACCTCATCTGGATCGAAAGGCTTTGTCATATACATATCCGCCCCTACTTCATTTCCCTTCTGCTTATCAAATTCTTGCCCCTTAGCAGTCAACATGATAATGTAAACGTCCTTAATCTCTAGTTCATTTTTAACCGCATTACATACATCAAATCCATTCATTTTAGGCATCATTACGTCGAGAAAAACAAGAGCTGGCTTTTCTGTTTTAATTGTCTCCAATGCCTCTTCACCATTGGTTGCTGTTAGTAATTCCACGCCCTCATCTTCAAGATCCTCAAGAGTTTGTTCTAACAAAAGTCGAATGTGAGGTTCATCATCAACAATTAATATCTTCTGATTCATTCTCTTTCTTACTATTTAATAAAGAACTTCAAAAACTTCCACAGCTTCTTTTTTTCCTTTTACTTGAACGCTCCCAATCTCCTTAAATTCAAATAGATGTTTTGTACTCTCATAAATAGAACGACTAACTAGGATCTGCTCACCCTTCGCCATAGATTGCAGCCTAGACGCTATATTAACTTTATCTCCTATTGCTGTATAGTCCATGTGTTGTGGAGAGCCAACGTTGCCAACAACTACCTCTCCCGAACTTATTCCAATCCCGGTAAGAAAATTATCCCTAATCCAAGCAACTGGGATTGTTTTTATGCGTTTTTGCATCTCAATAGCTGTTTCAATAGCTCGTCGTTCGCTATCAACAAGAGTTGAAGGTGCGCCAAACATGGCAACAATCATATCTCCAACAAACTTGTTCACAGTACCCCCGTGGCTAAATATCACCTCTACCATGTGAGTGAAATATTCATTCAGATATTCTACAATTGCTTCTGGTTCTAACTCCTCGCATTTAGTGGTAAAGTTTCTAATATCAGAAAAGAGAATGGAAATGTCTTTTTTAGCAGGAACTAAAGAAATATCTTCTTGAGGATCTAAAATAGCTTCAACGACTTGTGCAGGAACATATCTTTCCAAATTACTTTTAATCCGCGCTTCTCTAAGTTTATTTTCATGGAGCAGAGCGTTTTCGATAGCTGCTGCGGCTTGGGATGCTAAAGCAGTGAAAAGTTTTAAATCTTGTGCTGTATAATTGACTAATTCCTTGCTACTCAAATTAAGCACGCCAAGAACTACATTTTGTGTCTTAAGTGGGGCGCAAATTAGAGATTTTATCTTATTATTACCTGGAATAAATCTAGAATCTGACTCTACATCATTGACTATCTCTGCGTTTCCTAAATGAAACACGCTGCCAGCGATACCTTCACCTGGAAACAGGGTAGTTTTATGCTGATATTCTTGACCAAAAGCAGCAATAATTTCAAGCTTTCCTGTTTTTTCATTCAGTAACATCGCTGAAGCATTGGTTGTTTTTATAAGTCTCCTAGCTTCATCAATCACTAATTTAGCAATCTCTTTAAGATCCAAGCAAGCTGATAGTTTCCCGGAAATATTATAGAGAAGGTTGATTTCTTTATATCTATCAAGTATTTCGCGGGCAAGCGTCTTTTTTTCAAGCTCTTTTCCAGCTATATAGGTAAGCAACGATGCAAGACTGGATGCTTTGTCTCCGCCAAATACCCATCCAATCACTTCCTCTGAAAGCTGTATAGGGAATTTATTTGATGAAGAAAAAATACTATTCCCGATTAGTAGACTACCGTTGACATCTATAATACTTACAGAGCTATCCAATGTCTCGATTAAGTCAGCGATGAGCGAAGAAATTTCTTTTTTAGAAATCAGCTTTTTTAAACTAATTAGAGTCATAAGATTTTTTGTCTGCCAATGCTAGGAATAATATAGCAACATTAAATGATTTATGAGGGCTAAATTCTCGATTTAGCGAAGAATCGGAGAGCTGAATCCCTGATTTAAGAATAAAATAACATTGCCATTCCCTAGCGAAAAGAATTTAAATCACAATGTTTTAAGAAACATAGCTAGTGTTTCTAATGCCGATTTGTCACCCTAAGCTTAGAATACCCATCAAGACTATGAAAATTCAAAAGAGTATTTTTTTACATTCGTGTTCAGAAAAGTGCCTCCCTTGATACATCCGCCGTTTGCACTAACCGTTGAATCACGATCGCCTATGGGATCGCTTCTTCAAGAACGCCGCTACAAGGAAGCCAGGAGCGCTAGTACAAAAATCTGCATCCAAGGGCTAACCCAAGCGATCGCATCTATCAAGCCGCCTCAACTGCAAATTTCTGAAGCCGCCGCTCAGCGAAAGATTAATAACATTTTATGTTTTCTTTAACGATCCTTGGGGCGGATGTGTAAACCTATGGTATGGCATCATTTGCTCAGGGGATCGCTTGGCTACTGTTCTTGTGGAGAGGGGTATTTTTGCGCCAATGGTATTAGGAGTGTAGGAAATGAACCCTCATCAATTAGTACCCTGGGATGACAGTTCTCAGGCAACAACTCCTCGCGGACAGTTAGAGCATTTTGAAGAGCTAGTTGCAGCATTAATAGATCAACCGATCCAGACGAAGGAACAACTCCAAAAAGAGATTCTCTCACGACAAAGGTTTGAAACAGCGTTAAGCGAAAGTGAGAGACGATTCCGCGCTATTTTTAATCAAACATCCCAATTTATCGCGCTACTGCAATCAGACGGGATTGTCCTAGAAGCCAATCAGACGGCGCTAAACTTTGGTGGAATCACTGCAAGTGATGTAATAGGTTGTTTTTTTTGGGAAGCGCCGTGGTGGAGCGTTTCGCCAGAGATCCAGGAACGTTTAAAATGCGCGATCGCTCAAGCAGCAGCCGGAGAAATCGTGAGTTACGAAGTTGAGATGCGGGGTGTTGGAGAGACTGTCGCCACCTTTGACTTCTCGTTGAAGATTTTGAAGGTGGAAACAGAGTTTGTTGAGGCACAGCATAAGCTACCTTTATTGATTGCCGAAGGTCAGAATATTACCGAGTGCAAACACTCAGAAAACCAGCTTACCCTGTGCAATCTAGAACGGCTAACGCTATACAAAATTTCAGAAATCGCGCAGGGGACTCAATCTCTTTACACTGCATTTCAAGAGATTGTTGAAGAAATTAGCATTGATACTGGTTTTCCGATTATCACCATCGAACTTTATGACGAAGCAAGGCAAATGATGGTATTTGCAGGGCTAAAAGGAGTTCCCTTGCCTGCGGACACAACTGTTCTTGAGGTGCCGGTAGACCAGACAGTTTCGGGGAGTGTGGTTCGCACGGGTCAACCTGTCGTGAAGACGGAGCTTTCGCAGTCAGCCAAGAATAGTAACTTTAATAAAATATTCTCGCAGTCAGAGATTAAAACTTTCATTTGTATGCCGATGATCGTCAACCAACGGTCGATCGGAGTTTTAAGTTTAGCCCATCGGGAAATCGTTCAATGCAATGATTCATTCCTGAAATGGATTGGAAGTTTGGCTAATTCTATTGCTTCCCTAACCGAGCGCAAGCAGGCAGAGCAAGCACTACGGGAAAACGAAGCGAGGTATCGTCGAATTGTCGAAACCACCGTTGAAGGGATCTGGGTTCTCGATCCAGAGGGGAATACAGCTTTTGTGAATAACCAGATGGCACAAATGCTAGGACTAACAGCCGCTCAAATGTTAGGCAAGCCTTTGTTTGCTTTTATGGATGACGAAGGTTGCGCGATCGCAGAAGCTTTAATAGAACGTCGCCGCCAAGGAATTAAAGAACAACATGACTTTAAATTCTGCCGTCAGGATGGCTCCGCGCTGTGGGCAATTGTTTCTACCAATCCCATCTTCGATCAAGCGGGGAAATATGCGGGAGTCCTGGGAATGGTCACGGATATCACCCAGCGAAAAGCTACTGAAGAGGCATTATTGCAGCAGGCAAAGCGGGAGTCGTTGATTCGGGTAATTACTCACCAAATCCGTCAATCTCTGAAGCTGGAGGAGATTCTCAACACGACGGTGACAGAAGTGCGACAATTTCTTGCCTGCGACCGGGTAGTCATTTTCCGCTTTCATCCAGACTGGAGTGGCGTTATCGCAGTTGAGTCGGTCGATTCTCGGTGGACGCCAATTTTAGGCTCGACGATGACAGACCATTGCTTTGCACAAACTTATGTGGAGCCTTACAAAAACGGTCGGATTCTAGCGATTGAAGATATTTATACGGCAAAGATAAGTCCGTGTCACATTGATTTACTGGCTCAGTTTCAGGTGAGAGCAAACTTGGTGGTTCCCATCCTCCAAGGCGAGGATTTGTGGGGATTATTGATTGCTCATCATTGTTCGCAACCGCGACAGTGGCAGCAGCTAGAGATTAATTTACTCCAAGAATTAGCAACACAGGCGGGAATCGCGATTAAACAAGCCCAACTTTATCAACAGTTGGAGGAAGCGAATCAGGAGTTGCAGCGCCTTGCCGTTTTAGATGGCTTGACTCAGGTAGCGAATCGCCGTTGCTTTGACCAGTATCTGAATAGTGAGTGGCAGCGGCTGGTGCGAGAGCAAGCACCCTTATCCTTAATTTTGGGCGATATCGATTTTTTTAAACTCTACAACGATACTTACGGTCATCAAGCGGGAGATGAATGTTTAAAGGCAGTGGCGAGTGCGATTCGGCGTGCAGTGAAGCGTTCGACGGATTTAGTGGCTCGTTACGGCGGAGAAGAATTTGCGATAATTTTGCCGTATACCGTAGTTGAGGGAGCAATCCGAGTTGCTGAGCAAATCCGCGCTGAAGTGAAGGCGTTAGCGATCGCGCACGTTAATTCTCAAGCTAGTCAGCAGATATCGCTCAGTTTGGGCATTGCTAGTGTAGTTCCGACTTTAGAATCCTCACCAGCAATGCTGATTTCCGCAGCAGATACCACTCTCTATCAGGCAAAAGCCGCAGGGCGCGATCGCTATTACGCACACAATTAACGGCTCAGGGTACGAATGAACCGTTGTAAATTGGTGAACAATCCAGGTTTTTTCGGCGCTGCGGTGTCGCTGCTGCGGTTGCTGGGATTGGCGGCGTCCTTACCCTGAGTAGTTCCTGCCAGGATGTTGTCAAGTTCTTCGCCCACGGGTTTTGTAGAAACTTCGGCAATCAGCTGATAGTTGTCCTTGGTTTCCTGCCAAACTTGCCAGGGGGACGGGTAGCAGCGAAGCACCGCAGCACCGTCAAGGGGTCTGAGATAGTAACTAGATTCCAGGGTAGTCAGGAAGCGATCGCGCAATTGTCGTCCCGCGTAGCCAATGCCAATAATAGCGGCGTCTTCTAGATTAGGGTTGAGGAGAACAACCGGGCGATCGCCTGCTGCTTCGCACAGTTTTTCGACTTGCAAGACTTCTACTGCGGAAGGTTCAACGAACAAGAAAACCCGATCTTCTGGGTGAATTTTCTCATCTACGGACGCTCGGCTACTGCCAATATCTGTAATTTTAAAGGGTACTTGTCCCCAGTCGCGGCGGGCAAGGGCAGCTGCCCCAGCGTCGGGAAAGAAAACTTTCAACTCCGATGCCATCTCCTCAAAGGCTTCGATAAATTGCAAGGCGACGGGCATCGGTTTGAGTTCTGGGAAGACTAACTCGACCTTGATGCGGGTGTAACCATTGGCGATCGCAGCTTGGGTTGCTTCACGGGATTGCGCGATCGCTTCTTCTAGTGATTTGGGAAGTTCTGCCATCTCGAAAATTGTTGAATTTAAGTGGATTCAGCCAAAATGTCAAATTGATTAAAAAACCTCTTTCTAACCCTCTCCTAAGAGGAAAGGGGACAAGAGAAAGAATGTTTTAATTGTGTCGGGATTGCTGCTTGCCTCCGTTAGGAACGCGCAGTACGGGAAGGAGGTTGGGGATTCGGTTTAATCTTGTCGTTAATGATTCCCACCTACTGATTACTGTGAGTCGTTAGCATTCAAAATTCTAAACTCAAAACTCGCTCCGGCTGAAAGCTATTCTTGGAAACAGGCATCAATCGCTCTAAAACTTGCTTCAGCACCATTGCCGCCCAGTCTACATCAGCTTCCTCTGTGTCCCGTCCCAGGGTGAAGCGAATGCCTCCCAAGGCAACTGCATCGCTGTATCCCATTGCCAGCAAGATGGGGCTGGGGCTGAGTTTGCCGCTGTGACAGGCGGAACCCGCACTGATGGCAATTCCAGCCAGGTTCATCTGCCGCACCAAGGTTTTTCCGGTGACTTTTTCACTCTCACCGATGACGCTGAAACTGACGTGGTGGGGTAGCCGATGCTGCCTGTCGCCAGTAGGGATGAGGTGGGGAACATCCGCTAAATGGGAAAATAAGCGATCGCGCAATGTTGTCAATCTCGGCGTCTCTGTTACCAATTCTTGCGCCGCTAACTCAGCTGCCACGCCAAAACCAGCAATCACCGGAACCGCCTGAGTCCCGGAACGCAGTTTTATTTCTTGCCCTCCCCCGCACAATAAAGGCGCTAACTCTACACCAGGGCGGACATAAACCGCACCCGCGCCCTGAATGCCATAGATTTTGTGGCTGGAAAGAGAAAGCATATCCACTGGCAGCCGCTGCACGTCAATCGGTAAGCGTCCAGCGACTTGGACGGCATCGGTGTGAAACAACACCCCGTGAGAGTGGGCAATCTTGCCCAATTCCTCTATCGGTTGTAGCGTGCCGACTTCGCTTTGCCCGTAAATAATCGAAACTAAGACTGTATTCGGTTGCAGCGCCTTTTCTAAATCGGTGGGATTCACCCGTCCTTTAGTATCTACCGGCAACCGCGTCACCTGCCAACCCCACAACTCTAATAAACGCGCCGGTTCTGACACGGCTGAATGCTCGACGCTGGAGATAATGATATGCTGGGGCGTCCTGTAGCTGCGGGCAACCCCCATAATCGCCAGATTGTCTGCCTCGGTGCCGCCAGAAGTGAAGATAATCGACTCAGCCGGTGCGTTAATGAGTCCAGCGACCTGAATTCTTGCCAGTTCCAGAACCGTTGCTGCCCGTTGCCCCCACTCGTGCAAGCTGGAAGGATTGCCCCACTGCTCGGTGAGGACAGTTTGCATGGTTGCGATCGCTTCTGGGCGAGTGGGCGTAGTAGCACTATAATCCAGATAAATTTGCATGGTTGATTAAGCGACAGGCTGTCTCTTCTTTCAGCATATAGCGCCTCTCGCTAGAGCGTCTCTCACCTAACTACCCGGTTTGCAGACGTTATATTCTTCGTGAGACATGACTTCTTCTGGCACCAGCTTCGTCCCGCAGTCGCGGCAAATCATCCGGTAGTCGCGGCTCAAAGGGATACTAATAATCAAGCGGTTGTGGCGCATCCGCTTGCCCCTAAATTCTATATAGTTCCGGCTACCCTCCAATCTAGCGATGATGGCACGCGCCTTCACTACCAAATGAGCGGGAAGATGTCTTAAATTAATCGGATCGAGTGAAAAAGATTCTTCCCACTCCTGTTTTTCCTGTTTTCTTTGAATCCAGGTGGCGCGTTCTTGAACGCAGCGATGGCAGGTTTGACCATGACCTTTGTGACCGCACGAAAACGTTTTTTTTCTGGTTGGCATAAAAAATAGTGGTGTGGCTTGGTGCCTCCCACCCCCACAAAGCTTTTATCCTGTGGAAACTCTCCGCCGTGGGCGGTTGGACAAGATCGAATATTTTGTCCGCTTGCAGTTTATGTTAATGCAAGAGGGGCAAGTCTTTGAGAATCGTTTTCGCTTGCTGACGAAAAATCGGTGATGACACCACGAATCCGTCAGGTTATCGTGTGGGTGATGAAAGAAATTTATGCTTCGATGACGTAAAAAAGGGATGGCGAGTTCGCCTATCCTCTGTATCTATCAGCATCTATCAGCGAATCCAACTTCCCGTGCATCTTCTTTTTTCCCCGCCGACAATCCGTCTGGGTTTCACGTTACTGCTGGCGCTAACTCTCGGCGCGTGTCAGCGAGTGCAGTCGCAGAATTCCCGTCTCACGCCTCTGCCGCAAGATCCTTTTGTCCAGGTATATTTCAACCACGCCCAAACAGCAGAATATACTGAACCTTACCGCCAGCAACGACGACAGGGAGATGATTTAGAGCAACAGATTGTCGATGCGATCTCGTCTGCTAAATCCAGCGTTGATGTGGCGGTGCAAGAGTTGCGCTTACCAAAGATTGCACAGGCGCTAGTGGATCGCAAGAAAGCTGGGGTAAAAGTTCGGGTAATTTTAGAAAATACCTACAGTCGTCCTCTCAGTGCGATCGCTCCAGCAGAGTTAGCGAAACTGCCACAACGAGAACAGCAACGCTATCAAGAATTTCTCAAATTAGTAGACCGCAACAGCGATAATCAGCTCAGTCCAGCGGAAATTAACCAAGGAGATGCCTTGGTCATGTTACGCAACGCGGGTATTCCGACAATTGACGATACGGCTGACGGTTCTAAAGGTAGCAGCCTGATGCATCACAAATTTGTGATCGTCGATAACGCAAAACTTATCGTGACTTCCGCTAACTTTACAACGTCGGATATTCACGGTGATTTTGCCAAGCCTACCAGTTTGGGCAATGCCAACAACTTGCTGAAAATCGATAGTCCGGAGTTGGCAACCCTTTTCACCCAAGAGTTTAACGCGATGTGGGGCGATGGCCCAGGAGGCAATCCGGATAGTAAATTTGGCATCAAAAAGCCCTATCGATCCCCACAGCAAGTCAAGCTTGTCAATACCACCGTCACCGTCCAGTTTTCTCCAACTTCGACCACTCAACCCTGGAACCAAACCAGTAACGGCTTAATTGGCAAAATCTTAAGTACCGCTGTCCAAAGTGTTGATATGGCGCTTTTTGTTTTTTCCGATCAGCATTTAGCGAATATTTTGGAAACCGACCATCAAAATGGGGTGCAGGTACGGGCTTTAATCGACCCCGATTTTGTCTATCGTCCCTACAGCGAAGCTTTGGACATGATGGGGCTTGCCTTGAGCAATCAATGCAAGTATGAGGTTGATAACCGCCCCTGGCAAGAACCGATTACCACAGTTGGCGTGCCATTACTGCCAAAGGGCGATTTGTTGCATCACAAATTTGGGGTAGTGGATAAAAAAAACGTCATCACTGGCTCCCACAACTGGTCAGAAGCCGCCAATAGCGGCAATGATGAGACGGTGTTAGTCATTGAAAGTCCGACTGTTGCTGCCCATTATGAGCGCGAATTTGACCGCCTTTATAAGAATGCTGTGTTAGGTGTTCCTGATGGGATTGGGCAGAAAATACAAGCACAACAGAAACAATGTTCCCAGTTAACAACCACGTCTCAACCCTCCCAAACCACTCCAACTGCCAATCCAAAAGCCAAACTTCCGATTCAAAAGGCGCAACCACCGAAAAGTCTCTCTAATTCTCCTCAATCCTCGATTCCTAGCCCTAAGTCCGATCCCTATCTGGTCAACCTCAATACTGCAACTCAAGAAGAAATCGAGGCATTGCCTGGAGTTGGGCCAAAATTAGCGCAACGCATTATTGAGGCGCGTCAGCAGAAATCTTTTACCTCGTTACAAGACCTTGACAAAGTGCCAGGAGTTGGCCCCAGCTTACTTGAGAAATTAAGCGATCGCGTGACTTGGTAGCAACTGCTTCTTCTTTCCGGATAAAGACAATTTGCCGACGGTAACGACAATTGGACTAAGCATCTGACAGGATAGTGCTGGTCTTTATCTACTGGGGTGTTGTTACATGAAGCTGATTCGCCTTCTCCTCAAAAATTCTTGGGTAACAGTCATTCTGGCTGCATTGACAGGTCTTCTCAGTGGTGGGAGTAGTGCGGGTCTAATAGCCCTGATTAACCTCACCTTAAGAGATATTCAACTACCAACAACGACCCTGGCTTGGAGCTTTGTTAGTTTGTGCTTTCTTCTGTTTGTGACGATGACTGCGTCCCAAGTCCTGATTGCCCGATTAGCAGAGGAGGTCATCTTCAATCTGCGAATGCTATTAAATCAACGCATTCTGGCTTGTCCCTTGCGTCACTTAGAAGAAATTGGCTCCTCCCGGCTTTTAGCTACCCTTACAGAAGATATTGAGGTAATTTCTAGCGCTTCTATTTCTGTTTCTGGACTATTTGTAAATGTCGCTATTTTAGTAGCGTGCCTGCTCTATTTGAGCTGGCTATCTGTACCTCTATTCTTTTTCATCCTAGGTTTCATGGCGTTAGGAATCTTGAGTCATACTCTACTGGTGACGAAGGGTAGGGATTCTTTCAAGCTTTCCCGCGAAGTGCGAGATAGGTTATACGAGCATTTTCGGACTACCACGGAGGGGACGAAGGAACTCAAGCTGCACCACTCTAGACGCCAAGCGTTTCTCTCTCAAGACCTCCAGGCTGCCGCTGCATCTTCGCGCCATTACCGAGTTGCGGCAATGAGTATTTTCGCTTTTGCTGGAAGTTGGGGGCTACTGTTGTTCTTCGTCCCCATTGGGTTGCTGATTTTTGGTTTACCTTTACTAAGAAATATTCCTGTTTCTGTTCTATCCGGCTACGCCTTAACAATCGTATTTATGATTACTCCGTTGCGGGGGATTTTAAACACTCTTCCCGATTTAAGTAGAGCGAATGTTGCTTTAGATAAGATTGAATCGCTTGGCTTATCGTTGGTAGCCCAGAGAACTGAGGAGCATCTAACAACGACGCTAGATTCACAGATTGAGTGGAGTTCTTTAAAATTAGTGGGAGTGACTCATGCTTACCGTGGCGAACGGGAAGAACATCGCTTCATTTTGGGACCACTCGACGTAACTTTTCATCGTGGAGAATTAGTGTTTATTGTGGGTGGGAACGGGAGTGGCAAATCTACTCTTGTGAAGCTGCTAGTTGGACTCTATATTCCGGAATCAGGAGAAATTCAATTTGACGGTAAAGCGATTACAGATAAAAATCGCGAGTGGTATCGCCAACAGTTTTCAGTTGTTTTCTCTGACTTCTATCTCTTCAACCGTCTTCTAGGATTAGACACTCCATCGCTAACTACCCAAACCCAAAAGTATTTAGAAAAGCTGGAATTAGATCGTAAAGTGCAGGTAAAAGACGGTATCCTTTCCACTACTGCCTTATCCCAAGGACAGCGCAAGCGTCTTGCTTTATTAACGGCGTATTTGGAAGATCGTCCTATTTATATATTTGACGAATGGGCGTCAGATCAAGACCCAGTCTTCAAGGAAGTTTTTTACACGCAACTGTTGCCAGAGTTAAAAAGTAGAGGTAAAACGGTTCTGGTTGTTAGTCACGATGACCGCTATTTTGAAGTTGCCGATAGGATTGTGAAGTTGGATTATGGGAAAGTGCAATATGATAAAAGCTTACATGGTTGATGGGATTTTTTCTTAAACTCTTACTTGTAATTCGGAACCCCACCCCAGCCCTCCCCGTTCACGGGTAGGAGGAAATATGCTTCTTTCTCGTTTATGAGAGAATTGAAAGAATTTTCGTAAGTAAAGATGAGGGTAATTTTTTTTATCCTTTATAATTACTGATTAACAATTCCTCTTTGTTTGATAGTGTTCTCTGTGTTCTGAGATAAATCAGGCCAAGGTAAAAAATTCAGCCGGAGAATACGTTTATTCGGAACGTTGTCCCAAGCGCTAAAAACGCGCTTCCAATCATCAAGAAATTCGGGTTGAACTTGCCCTAAGGTTTTTACTAAAGAGTAATAGACGCGATCGCTTACTGCTTCATCGGATGTGACGCCTTGCCGAACTTCCAAATCGAACTCTAGATACTGTTGATCTTCTTCGTAAACAATTCGGGCGCGGTATAGTCCGGTGAGAATATCGTTGAGTTCTTCGCATTTTACCGCTGCATCCAACATATATTCGGTCAGATTAGTACCTAAAAGAATTAAACAACTATCTGAGCGACCCGTGACTGCTAAAATATTTGGAAGCCAAGGGCTAGATTTTGCAATAATCTTAACTAAAGCTTCATCCTGAGAATCTAGCTTGTCCGAAGTAAGAATTGTTTTTCTTAATTTGCTCCAACTATATAAGGCAACACGGTCGTAGAGAATGTAGCGCACTAGCGGAATTCCTTGCCAACGAGTTACGCAAAAGTGACCATCAACAAGTTCCACAAAAGTGTCAGAAGCAATGAAATGAAAGAAGTGAGGAATGGGAGATTCTAGACCTAGCGAATTAGCAAGTTTCTGGTTACGATACAGTAGTTTTCGCAAAGCGATCGAAGCGAGAGATTCAGTTCCCAGTCCCCCAGTATCGGCGCTGGCGTACATGGAAAACATAAATGGAATATCTTCTGCTATCCCCGCCCGATTTTGCAAAGAAGTGCGGATACTTTCTGGAAAAGGTTCACCAATTACGATGTATCTTAATTTTTCTAATGGAAGCGATTGCTTTTGCTCACTTGCCTTTAGATGAAGATGCGCGATCGCAGATGGTACAATCAATAGAATAATCTGATCTACCAATTGGTTCATCTTGCAGATCATTTCAATAATATCATCTTGCTGGATACCTGGGCAGAATACCCAGAAAGGATAAGGCGTATTCGCTGCCATATTATTTAACGCCCAGGAAAACGATACTCCTCCGAGAGAACTTCCTAAGCTAAGTCCAACAATTGCCAGCGTTTTTTTCTTGTGTACAGCAAAGGTTCGTTCCAGAAATATCCGGGTTTTAAGACCGACAAAACGGCTATTTGATTTTAGAATAGGCCAATAAAATGAGTTTCCGGATGATCCGGAAGAACGAGCGATCGCATAAATTTTATCAGCATTATCTGCTAGCAATTCCTCGAATGGATAAGCTAAAGCATAGGATTTTTTGTCTGACAAAGGTAGCTGGTTAAATGGAACTCGTGCTTTAATTCCTTGAGTTTCTAAAAACTGTTTGTAAGCGGGTACGGCTCGTTGGGCACGTTGATACACTCTTTGGGCTAATCTTTTCGAGCCTAAAGAGTTTTTTATAAATGATTGAAATTTCATAGGTTAGTGCTAAAGAAGTTGGAGAATTTTCTTTTTTTACGAACCGCGAAGGCGCGAAGGGCGCGAAGGAAAGAGAAAAAAGAGAAGAGGGATCTATAAATAAGTCTTAAATTTCTAACGCTAAACGCAGACTACTATAAGACAAACTAAAAGTTGAACAATTTTTAGATGGTGCTTAATGAAATATGGAATGAATTAAATTAGATTGAAACAAAAATTTATTAAACTAAGTCATAAATTCCAGAGCTTTGCAAATTCTTAGTGTAATAAAGAAATAGGAACCCCAAACTGATTTTAGGGTTGGATGGAGGCGGGAAACTTCCCTATGTCAAGCTTTCTAGATCGGCACATTCACGCAGGCGTGAAGTTTTGAACGTTATTAGTATATAAATTATGGTGAATTTTAATTTGCAAGCGTCTAATTCTCTTCGCAAAACCCAAACTTTTAACAATCCCGATCGCTTTATTGAGGGATGGTACTGGGCAATTCCCTCTCACAATCTCAAGGTGGGTGAGGTAAAGCCTGTAACCCTTTTGGGGAGGGAACTGGCGATATATCGGGGCGAGGACGGGAAAGCGATCGCTCTCGATGCATATTGCCCGCACATGGGCGCACACCTTGCCGAGGGAAAAGTCGAAGGCAACGGGATTCGCTGTTTTTTCCACAATTGGAAGTATGACCAAGTGGGAAAGTGTATCGATATTCCGTGTTTGGAAAAGCCGCTTCCAGCGAAGGTGCAAAGTTGGCCTACGGCGGAAAAGTACGGAATGGTATGGGTTTGGACTGGAGAAGCGCCACGACAGCCTTTGCCGTGTCCTCCAGAACTCAAAGACGAAGAATGCGATGCGGCGATCGCGTCTCGCTTTGTGAAGAACTGTCACCCCAACGTGGTGATGATCAACGCTATCGACGCCCAACACTTCAATACCGTTCACAACCTGCCACTGAAAATAGTGTTCGAGAAGCAGGAAGACGGAAACGCGATCGCCTTCAGTAACACCACGCGGGGAGGGGACGAATCTCTGTTTGTAAAACTAATCCGCCCCTTATATAAAAATGAAGTTACTTATAGTATGTGCTACTGGTACGGCAGCACTGGCACTGTGACACTTGGGCCAGACTTCCTCCATTTCTACATCATGTTTGCCCTTCGCCTCACCGAAGCCGGAAAAACTGAAGGACAGACTTTATTAATTACTAAGAAGCGTCCGGGTGTACTCGGCTGGATGTTTAACCGAATCGTGCTTTGGCTGACGAAAATGGTGGGGAATTACTTTGCCAAAGGAGACACCCAAGTTTTCCAAACGATTAAGTTTGACTTTCAGACTCCGACGAAAGAGGATAAGTCGATTATCCAGTTCATCCAGCACGTCGAGAAACAGAGAGCGATCGCGTGGGGAACTTGGGAGGCGGCTTTGCCGGAGGAGGAGCATCGGCAATATGATTTGAATAAGGCAGACCTAACCTCCCAACCCCATTCCCTGCAAGGGAAGGAGGTGCAAGACTCCCCTGTTCTCGCAGCAGAAGGTCCGGGAAGCCGAGAGGTAAAGGAGAATTCTTCCTCAGTCCTCAGTCCTCCCTCCTCAACACCCAGTCCTCAGCCCTCAGTCCTCAGTCCTCCCTCCTCAGCACTCAGTCCTCAGTCCTCAGTCCTTCCTCCTCTCTCCCTAACCACGGAGGCGAGATGAGTTCTGTATTGATTACAGGCTGTTCGTCCGGCTTTGGTCGGGCTATGGTTGATGAGTTTCTTCGGCGGGGTTGGCACGTCATTGGTACGATGCGGAACGCGCAACAGCGACGGGAGATCCTCACGGAATCCCTAGAAAAATATAGCGATCGCTTGACGATTCTCAGTCTGGAAATCACCGAATCCAGCCAACGAGATGCCGTAGTTGAAGCAGTTCGCCAAAGAGGGCGGCTGGATTGTTTGGTAAATAATGCAGGCTACAGGTTCTACGGCGCTTTGGAGGATTTGAGCGAGGAGCAAATCCGCCGTCAATTTGAGGTAAATTTCTTCGGTGCGGTGTTCCTGACTCGCGCTTTGCTTCCGTTGATTCGGGAAGCACAGGGAACCCTGATTTTTATCTCCTCCACCTTCGGCTTTACGGGCTTTCCCTTAACCTCGGCTCATTGCGCCAGCAAGTATGCTCTGGAAGGCTTAGCAGAGAGTCTTTATTACGAGCTTGAGTCCCACGGGGTTCGTGTCGCCTTGGTAGAACCTGGAGCCAGCAAGACGACGAATAATGGCAAGAATATGAGTTGGGGGGAAGGAAACGCTGAAACTTATCGAATCCAGACGGAAAATTACCGGAGGCTGAATCAGCGAGTTATCTCAACGGCTCAGGATAATACGCATCTGGTCGCCAAACGGGTTGCTGATATTGCCGAAGGAAGCGATCGCCAACTCCGCCGTCGAGTCGGCTGGGATGCCCATTTTACCCATATTTATCAACAAATCTTGCCAGATAGGTTGCGCCTACCGTTATCAAAAATGATTTATCGACGGCTATTTATGGGGAGACAAAGCCGATGAATCAATACCAAAAAACAGCAGGCTTCGATTTGCCCCATATCCCATCTGACGACAAGCTGCATCGCGTACTCTCCTCAGCCTTGAAGAGTCGGCTGGGTGACGATCCGATTTCCCCAGAATTTATGAGCAATTCCTACTGGGACGCCGCTCACTTTGGTCTTGAGAAAGTCAAGATTTTCCAAGATTCTAGCCAACAAGAGCAAGCAGAAATCCTGCGGCGATGCAGTAGCGGGCTTCTAGAAGAAGCCTATTTCATCGAAAAAGCCGGAGTCGGTTACATGGCAAAAATGGTGCTGCTGGCAGAAACCACCGAGGAGCGAATGCTCTACGCACTCTTCAGCTCCGACGAAGTGACTCACCTTGCCCAGATTAGTCGCTTTTTGCCGGAAAAAGACCTCCTGGGGACAGACGACCCCTTCTTGCGCTTCCTGGCAGATTTGGTGGAAACCCAGGATAAAACAGTCCTGCTATTTGTGCTTCAGGTAGTGCTGGAGGGGTGGG
>NZ_JAMPJZ010000007.1:0-123234 GCF_039961835.1 Trichocoleus sp. ST-U1 | reverse complement strand
ACGCCGTAGGATGTTCCGTTTGATGCCAAAATCAATGGCAACCACCGTGAGGGGTTCCCCGCTTTCTGAGGGGATTCCAGGGCTAAATTCCCAACTCGACTCGGTGGGGTCAGACCACTCATAGACTTTGGCAGTGGTCACTTCCCGAACTAGATTCAATCCTGCCATGCTGGGAGCTTCTTGTACTTTCTCCAACAATTCAACGGGGTCAAGAATTTCGGTGGAAATTGCGCCATTCATGGCACCAGCAGAGCGAATCTTTCGGGTAAGGGCACGGGTATCGATACCGTAAATGCCTGGAATGTTGTGTTGCTTGAGATAATCGGGCAAAGACTGGCTGGAACGCCAATTGCTGGGACGGGAGGCAATGTTACGAGCGATCGCGCCCCGCACTTGGGGACCATTCGATTCTTCATCATCTAGATTGACGCCAGTGTTGCCTAATTCTGGATAGGTGAAGGTGACAATCTGACCGCAGTAGCTGGGATCTGTCAAGACTTCCTGGTAGCCGGTGATACCTGTGTTAAAGACCACTTCACCGATAGCTGTTCCAGGGGCACCAAAAGACCAGCCTTTGTACGACGTGCCATCGGCAAGGACAAGCAGAGCTGGTTGAGGAGAAGAAATAGACATAAGGGAGTGGTTAGTTTTTAGAAATTACTTCTTAGTTGGTAAGTTAGCATCTCACAGCCGTTGGGATAAGAGGTAGGGGGTACTGTGTGAGAATGCGATCGCATTTGGCAGCTCCCAATTGAAGGGGCGACGATAGCAATTCCAAGGTTGGGTGCATTGTATTGTAGGGGCATGGCAATGTCATGCCCCTACTATCGGGAGACCTACTGTATAGACATCGCCCATTCAAAAAAACATGAGCGAATGGCTAATTTTTCAGAAACTCAACTAACTGCTCCAACTTCGACCAGGCAGTACCGCTACCCAAGATTTCTCTAGCCATTGTAATGCCCTCCGCATGGCTACCCATTGCGATCGCGCCCCCAACTTGGAGTGCCAACGCCGCATTTAAAGCCACTACATCTTGCTGTGCAGATGTTCCTTTTCCTTGAAGGACATCGCGCAAAATTTCGGCATTTTCCTCAACATCTCCACCCCGAATCGACGTGGTGGGTGCTGGTGTCAAGCCTAATTCGTGGGGATGCAGCGTTGTCAGTTGTACCTCACCACCAGAGAGCACTGCTAAATCTGTCGCGTCTGCTAATCCAGCTTCATCCAGTTTCTCTCGTCCGTGCAGGACAATTGCCTGCTGAGTTCCTAACTGTCCTAAAGCATGGGCAATCGTCACGACCAGGTTAGGATCGCACACCCCAATGATCTGCCCGGTAGGGCGTAACGGATTTACTAATGGGCCTAATAAATTAAAGACCGTCCGCACTTTCAAGGTTCGCCGCAGCGATGCCACCGCTTTGAGCGCTGGGTGCCAACCGGGTGCAAATAAAAAGGTAATCCCGACTTCTTCTAGTGCGGCTTGTGCTTTCTCACTGCTGGCGTTTAGGTTAACTCCCAGCGCTTCCAAGACATCCGCCGATCCAACTTTGCTCGAAGCCGAGCGATTGCCATGTTTGGCAACTGAGACGCCAGCAGCAGCGGCTACAAAGGCAACAGCGGTAGAGATATTAAAGGTTGATGCCCCATCTCCACCAGTTCCACAGGTGTCAATGACTGGAGTGAGGATGGGGGACTGTGGGCGCTTCGCCTTCTCGACGAGTGGGCTGAGTGGGGAGGATTGAGACTGCAACACCTGAGCCATCCCAGCGAGTTCGTCTGCCGAAACCCCCTTTGCTTGCAGGGCGGCTAAAATCGCCCCCGATAGCACTGGTGGAATTTCCTCGTTTAACCATGCCTGCATGAGAGAGGCGGCTTGGTCATGAGGCAGGGATTGCCGATCGAGTAGCTGTTGTAGCAGGTTAGGCCAAATGGATGTGTCGGTAGAAGCGATCGCTCCTGTCGTCCCAGCATCTTGGCTTATCAGTGAAGGAGTATTAGTCATTGACAGGTCTGGGTGCAGCGCACTCAGTTCAGAGGCATTTTGCAAAAGCTTATCGGATCGCCAAGCTCTCTAGCAACGTCCTGCACGCTTCTATGTCGTAATTTTCCTGAGATCGCACAATAGGTTTTTGATAAATATTAAGATTCAGCTATTTTGCTGATTCCAATTAGACCCTTTTAGTTTGATGATTTTAAATATTCATACTTGTCATTATCAGTATCACCCTATCTGTTAACTTTATTTGTGCGTAGGTATACATCGTTAATTCGCTTCATCAAAACTTTATATTACTAACTTTTTATAAATAAACGAAGCTTCTCAGGCAAAAATGAGTATTTTACGAATTGCCTAAATTAATGGTAGTTACGGAGGTTTTCTGTTGATGCAGTCTTTCAAGCCAAAAGTGTCTGAAGAGGAAATAAAATTAGATCCTGTATTTGTTCCGGAAAACCATTCTAAAAGACCTCCGAATAATTGGCTAAAACAGCTAATCCGTCGCTTAAGTATCCGGCAGAAAATTGGTTATGGATATGCAGTTGCCATTGGAATAGCAACTTTGGGGGCGAGTGCAGGGCTGCTCGTTGGCGAATATTACCAGCGACAGATGTCCCAGCAACTCAAATATGCACAGCAAGAAGCTTATCTTTTGAGTAGTTTGAAAATTGCTGTACTAGAAGCAAGAAACCAGCAGCAACAGTTAATTTATCAGTTAAGAAAACCAAAAGAGTTTCACAGCGAAGTTTTGCGCTTAGTAGAGAAAATTGAAAAGGTTGAAAAACTTTATTCACAAGTAAAATTATTTGGTAATGAATCTCAATTATTCAAGCATTCAGCTCAAGAGATTGCAGAAGTCGAAAATTGGTTGAAAACTTACGACGGAACTGTAGAAGTTTATAGCCAAAACCTAAATGTAATCTTAAAGAAAATTGATAAAGATGGTGGGTTGCAGCCTGAAACAGTTCTAATAATCCAAAATTCCTTGCTGAATTTTACCAATACTCAGGAGGCGCTTAAGTTTGATAGTCTCTCAGATGATTTAACAAAATTGATTGAGGTTGCTAATCACGATGAGGAAGAAACAGCGATCGCTTTACAGCAGGTAGAGAAACTGCGAATCCAGATAATTGTTACCAGTATGTTGCTGTCAATTGCGATCGCCGCGATAATCGCCCGCTATTCCAGTCGAGCGATCGCGCATCCTCTGGAAACTGCAACTCAAATTGCTCAGCAAGTTACCGAACAAGCAAATTTTACTCTTCAGGCACCCGTAATTACCGAGGATGAAGTTGGACGCCTGACAACCTCCCTCAACCAGCTAATCCGCAGCGTCGGCACCCACACCCAGGAACTGAAGCAAACCCAAGCACAGCTTCATCGCTTCTTCAACCTTTCATTCGATATGCTTTGTGTCGTCGGGTTTGACGGCTATTTTAAGCAGATAAACCCAGCTTTTGAAACAACACTTGGCTACACTGGCGAAGAAATTTTAGCAAAGCCATTGTTGAATTTTATTCATCCTGAAGATCGAGCAACCAGCATTGCTGAGGCAAGGAAACTTGCTAGCGGAGTCATGGTTAGCTCCTTTATAAACCGCTACGGCTGTAAAGACGGTTCCTATAAATGGCTGGAGTGGACGTGCGTCCCCTTTGCTCCAGAAGGTTTAATCTATGCGGTTGCCCGTGACATTAGCGATCGCATACACGCCGAAACAGCACGGCAGGAAAGCGAGCAGCAATTCAGAGCTTTGGTTGCTAATATTCCAGGTGCCATCTATCGGTGTAGCTGCGATGACGACTGGAAGATGGAGTTTATCAGCGATGCGATCGCAGAAATTTCTGGTTATCCATCTAGGGACTTTATTCACAATCAAGTTCGCAGTTTTGCCAGTATTATCCATCCTGAAGATAGCGCGATGGTGGATAGGCTGGTTCAAGAGGCTGTGGAGAAAAAACAGCCTTTTATCATCGAGTACCGAATCATTCGAGCCGATGGAAGCATCCGATGGGTCTACGAGAAAGGTCAGAGCATATTCAATTCCACCGGAGAGCTTCTGTGTCTCGACGGGGCAATCTTTGATATTAGCGATCGCAAGCAAACAGAAGAGGCATTACACTCATCAAACCGGCGAGTCTTCAAGGTTCTTGAAAGCATCACGGATGCCTTTTATGCCCTCAACCATCAGTGGCAGTTCACCTATATCAACAAGCAAGCAGAGCTACTTTTACAGAGAACCCGATCAGAACTTCTGGGCACGGATATTTGGGATCGGTTTCCCGCTGCAATTGGTTCAAATTTTTACAATCAATATCACCAGAGTGTTGCTGAACAAGTCTCTATCACGTTTGAAGAATTTTACCCAGCTCTCGATATCTGGGTTGAAGTCCGTGCCTACCCCAGTGAAGAGGGGCTTTCGGTCTACTTCCACGACATCACTGAGCGGAAAGCTGCTGAGAAAGCCCTGGCAGAGCGAGCCAGACTAGCCGCATTTCGTGCGGATATTGGATCTGCCCTCACCCAAAGCGACACTTTACAAGGTATCCTGCAACGCTGCGTCTTGGCTGTGGTTAAACACCTGGATGCAGCATTCGCCCGCATTTGGATGCTCAATGTTGAGGAAAACGTACTAGAGCTGCAAGCTAGTGCAGGAATATACACTCACCTAAACGGCAATCATCGCCGCGTTAAAGTCGGACAATTCAAAATCGGTCTGATTGCTCAAGAGCGAAAACCACACTTAACGAATTCTGTCCTTGACGATCCTCGTGTTAGCGATAAAGATTGGGCGAAGCGAGAGGGAATGGTTGCTTTTGCTGGCTATCCCTTAACAATCGAAGGTCAGCTCGTAGGGGTGATTGCCATGTTTACCCGCCATACCTTGAGCGAATCTATTTTCAAGGCGCTAGAATTTGCCGCCGATGAAATTGCCATAGGGATTAAACGCAAGCAGGCAGAGGAAGCACTCCAAAAATCGCTTAAAAATTTGTCAGACGTCAAATTTGCCTTAGATCAGGCGGCGATTGTTGCGATTACCGATCGAAGAGGAATGATTAACTATGTCAACAATAAATTTTGTGAAATATCCAAATATTCCCCAAAAGAACTGAGCGGACAAGACCATCGAATTCTTAATTCTGGTTATCATCCACCAGAATTTTTTAGGAAGCTTTGGTCAACAATTTCTAGCGGCAAGGTTTGGAGAGGTCAAATTAAGAACAGAGCTAAAGATGGAACTTATTACTGGGTTGATATTGCCATCGTTCCTGTTCTGGACGAGCGAGGAAATCCTTTCCAATATTTAGCAATCTGCTCCGACATCACCGATCGCAAAGCCGCGGAAGAAGCGTTGCGGCTATCGGAAGCCCGGTTCCGAGAACTGGCGGCTCAAGAAGAACTTTTCAATCATTTATCTAGCCAGATCCGCGACTCTCTAGAACTGGATACCATTCTAGAGACGGCTGTTCGTGAAATCTATCATCGGTTGCACCTAGATACGTGCATCTTTTCCTGGTACCGTCCTGACATGGAGCCTGTTAGCTGGGAAGCGGTAAAGGAAGCCAAAAAGACCGATCTTCGTAGTTGGGTGGGTTTTTTCCCGGATGAAGCCTTTGGTGCATTTACTGAGAAAATCCTGCGCCAAGAAATTGTTCGCGTCGATGATGTCAAGACTCTAAACAACGATCTGCCGTTACAGCAGCTGTTATTGACAACGGGTGCGGCTTCTGTGTTAGGGCTACCACTTCAAACACAATTCGGTAGGATTGGCTTAATAATTTGTAATCGCATCCAAGAAGCAAAACCTTGGACGGATGCCGATGTGGCATTGCTTTGCGCGATCGCTAATCAGATGGCGATCGCAATTAACCAAGCTGAACTCTACGCCGACGCTAGTAATTCTGCCCATCTTGCCCAAGATAAAGCCTTGCAACTAGAACAAACATTGCAAGAACTCAAAGAAACTCAAACTCAGCTGATTCAAGCCGAAAAAATGTCCAGCCTCGGTCAGATGGTTGCTGGCATTGCCCACGAATTTAATAACCCGGTTAACTTTATCCACGGCAATCTGCAACACACGAACGACTACGTTCAAGACTTACTTAACTTAGTGAAACTTTATCAGCAACAATATTCTAATCCCGCGCCTAAAATTCAGAGTTTTGTAGAGAAAATTGACCTAGAATTTATCGCTCAAGACCTACCCAAAATGCTGTCTTCTATGAAAATAGGGACGCAGCGAATTCGCGAGTTAGTCTTATCCTTACGGAACTTCTCGCGCCTTGATGAAGCAGAGATGAAAGCCGTTGACCTGCACGAAGGCATGGATAATACGCTGTTAATTTTAAATAACCGTCTCAAAAAAGAGATTAATGTTATTAAACACTATGGCAAGTTACCTCTTGTTGAGTGTTATCCTGCACAGCTCAATCAAGTATTCATGAATATCCTGAGTAATGCGATTGATGCACTGCTGGCTCAGAAAGAGCGGGAAGATAAACAAATTGTTATTTCTAGCCAAGTATTAGGAAAAAATCAGATAATTGTGAGAATTCGGGATAATGGTTCTGGAATCCCACAACCAATTCTAGAGAAAATATTTGACCCGTTTTTTACAACTAAAGATGTCGGGAAGGGAACTGGCTTAGGACTTTCAATTTCCTATCAAATTATGGAAAAGCATCATGGAAAAATTATGGTGAGTTCCCAGATGGATGAAGGAACAGAATTTGCAATTTACCTTCCGATTAAGCAGTCAGGTTTGTCTGTAAAATCGGTTCTAGCCAAGTCAAATTAAGATTCGCCTGCTGTAATTTGCTTCCCACAAACACAAGTCTTGGTTAAACAGTTTTAATCCAAATTTTTGTAGCTGAAGAATCTGAACCAATAGCACCATCATGTAGAATCAACAAATTCTGAATAAGCATCTCAAAAAATATGTCAGAAAGTCGTGTAACCTTCAACGCCGAGGAAGTGTTGCCGGACGAGCGCAACTTCGTCGCCGCTGTTCTAGATACAGCAGCAACTTTGGTAGTGGTTCTCGATACCCAGGGGCGAATTGTCGTTTTTAATCAAGCTTGCCAGCAAACCACTGCTTACTCGGCGGAGGAAGTCAGAGGCAGACCATTCTGGGATTTATTTCTGCTGCCAGAAGAAGTGGAATCTGTCAAAGCGGTCTTCAAAAATCTTCAAGCGGGTCAGTTTCCAAACCAGTATGACAACTATTGGTTAACGCGCGATCGCGATCGCCGTTTGATTGCTTGGTCGAATACGGCGCTGCTTGACTCCTCTGGTGGGGTAAAGTACATCATCGGTACGGGGATTGACATTACCGAGCGTCACCAGGCAGAGCAAGCCTTAAAAAAGGCAAAGGCTGAGCTAGAAATCAGGGTCGAAGAGCGGACGGCTGAACTGAGGAAAGCCAACGAGCAATTGCAGGAAGAAATGCTAGAGCGCCAGCGTACCGAGCTGGCGCTCGAACAAAGCTATCGCCTCTTGCAGGCAGTTATTGAAGGAACACCCGATGCCATCTTTGTCAAGGATCTACAATACCGGGTGGTGATGGCGAATTCAGGTTTTGGCACGATTTTCAATCGGCAGGTGGAGGAAATTATTGGCAAGGATAATACCGAGTTGTTGCCGCCTGAGATTGCCCGTCAGATAAACGAAACTGACCGCCGCGTTATGACATCGGGTGAACCGGAAATGGTTGAGGAAGTTGTCACCATCATGGGAATCACCAAGATTTATCTCTCTACAAAAAGCGTTTTGCGCGATCCTTCTGGAAATGTCATAGGTCTAGTCGGCGTCTCGCGGGATATCACCGAGCGTAAAGCTGCTGAGGAGGCGCTACGAGAATCCGAAGAGCGTTATCGTCACTTTATTGAGACTGCCTTAGAAGGAATTTGGGTGATCGACGCTGAAAACAAGACGATTTTTGTCAATCGCACACTGGCAGAAATGCTTGGCTACAGCATTGAGGAGATGCAGGGTAAGTCGCTATTTGATTTCATGGATGATGAAGGGAAAGCGATCGCGGCTCGCCAAGTCGAGCTTCGCCGCCAAGGTATCGAGGCCAAGATTGATTTTAAATTATGTCGCAAAGATGGCTCGTTTCGATGGGCAATTGTTTCGACCTCTCCCATCTTCGACTCAGCAGGGAATTATGCTGGAGCCTTTGCGATGATTACGGATATCACCGATCGCCGACAGGCAGAAGAAGCACTGCGCGAAAGTGAGGCGCGACTAAGAGAGCAAGCAAGGCGGGAAAACTTGCTCAACCGTCTCGCTAGCCAAATCCGTAACAGTCTTAACTTAGACAAAGTTTTGGAAACAACCGTGCAAGAGATCCGCAATTTGTTGCAGATTGAGCGGTGTCATTTTGCCTGGTATTACCCTGACAGAGAGGAACCCGGTTGGGCAATTGTCAAGGAAGCTCGCAATTCGGAGCTTTCCGATCTCAGAGGTTATTACCCGATTGCTGCTGTCGGATCGATGGGGCAAAAACTTTTGAACCTGGAAATGCTGCGGATAGATGATATCGAGAAACTGAGCCAGAAGCCGCGAAGCGCAGCTCAGCCAAGCGAGAAGCCGCGAAGCGTGGCATACGCTAGCGATCGCCTGTGGCGTAAATTTCTTCGTTCGATGGGCTTCGCCTCTATCTTGGTGCTGCCCATTCAAACTCGATCGGGTACCATTGGTATCCTGAGTTGTTGCCAGAGTTCTGCACCCAGACCTTGGAGAGATTGGGAAGTCGAACTGCTGCACGCTGTAACCGACCAACTTGCGATCGCGATTAACCAAGCCGAACTCTACGCCGCCACCCGCACCACTGCCAAACAATTCCAAGAACAAGCCGCCAAACTCGAACAAACCCTCTCCGAACTCCAACAAACCCAAGCTCAACTGGTACAGACAGAAAAAATGTCGAGTTTAGGGCAGTTGGTTGCCGGTATTGCCCATGAAATTAATAATCCCGTTAACTTTATCTATGGCAACTTAGCTCACACAGACGAATACACCAAAGACCTCCTGAATCTACTACAGCTCTACCAACAGCACTATTTCCATCCAGTCCCTGAGATTCAAGATGAAATGGCAGCTATCGATCTAGATTTTCTGATCGAAGACCTTCCTAAGATGCTAACTTCCATGAAAGTAGGTGCTGAGCGTATTCGTCAGATTGTCTTATCGCTGCGGAACTTCTCCCGCCTGGATGAAGCAGAAATGAAGGCGGTTGATGTTCATGAAGGGATTGAGAGCAGTCTCCTGATTCTACAAAATCGCCTGAAGACAAAACCTGACCATCCTGGCATTCAACTAATAAAGGAATACGGCGACTTGCCGCAGGTAGAATGCTATGCCGGACAATTGAATCAAGTCTTTATGAATCTACTGACGAATGCAATCGATGCCTTAGAAGAGAGAATAGAGCGTGGGGAAGAAAATACTAAGTCCTACATCCCTAAAATTTGCATTCGCACCTCTGTTGTCAACTCCGATCGGGTATTAATTAGCATTGCCGATAACGGTCTAGGGATGACGGAAGCCATGCAAAAACAGCTATTCAATCCCTTTTTTACAACCAAACCCGTAGGCAAAGGTACGGGGTTAGGTTTATCGATCAGCTATCAAATTGTGGTAGAAAAACACGGAGGTCAATTGCACTGCCTTTCCGAACCGGGGCAAGGTACAGAGTTTGCGATCGCAATTCCCATTCAGCAGCACAGTTAGGCTCCATTGGAGAAGATTTTTACTTAAATTCACTATACCTAACTACCCGCTTCTATTTTTCGTCTTTACTGAGAATTAACCTTCGCTTAGTGGCTGATTAATTCTACGAGTGTTAGTCTGTTAGTGCTGAAGTGCGATCGCAAAGATAAGCTGTGTCAAAAAGGACTTTCAGTAGAAGGAATAAAGCGATAAAATTTTAACGAGTAACAGCAATGGGTATCCATCGCGGCATCGTTTCAGCCACATTTTTAATTTTTACAGGATTGAGCGCGATCGCTCCCCCTGTTTTCTCTCAAATTCAGGAGTTTACAACTCAACAACCGGAACGCCAACAAATCGATCTAATTTTTAGCCCGAACACCAATCAAAGTTTTGAAGACGTGCTTGAGCAAGCAGAATCGATTGCTAGCAATTCTGTCGAGCAGGGATTCGCACAAAATCCGGAGGTTACACAAATTTATATCAGAATTTTCGGTGATGTCAAAGGACAAGTAGCCCCGCTTCTATTTTCAAAAGTGTATCGTTCTGATTGGCAGACAGAACCTAAAATTGATCGTTGGATTCGATATTTTGATAATTCTGGATTGCTACTAGGCTTTTATAATAATTCATCTAATTCCTCGTCACCTCCGATTCCACCGACATCCACTTTCAGCCGCGAAGACGATCCGGGTTTTCGGGATGATTAATCTACAGGTAAATATACACGGCGCAATTATTCGCGCATCTAGTACATTTCAGTTAAAGTTTGAAGACAAAACTTCAGCATCTCTCAATCTTGCTCTTCCCAAAGTGCAAGAAAACGTAAGAAGTTGCTTCGATCCCCTTAGCCTCCCCTTTTCAGCGGGAGAATTTTTTCAAAGTCCCCCTTTTGAAGGGGGATTTAGGGGTATCTCTACTGTTTCAGCGTCTCGATTATGAATTTTCAGACATCCTCTAAGCTGCTTCTTTGCTCCCACTTAATGAGCCTTGGAGAGAATCTAAGAATTACAGAAATAACCGAAAATTATTCATTGCGTCTCTAAGTATAAAAAACGCTAAAATAATCTTTTTAAGACAACAAACCTGAATTTTTCTTTCTACCCTTTAACCTGGTTACTGCTGCTAAAGTTCCAAAAAGAAGTATACCCAATGTAGGAGTATTTTCAGGAACAACTGCTGCCTCTGCCTCATCAACCACTAAGGCAGAAATCCGTGTTCCATCCCCAACATCCACAACCCCAATCCCTAAAGTATATTCCCCTGAGGCTGGAAGAATATAAGAAAAAGCTTGCCATCCAGTTTCTTTATTAAAGACACTTGAAGAGTTACTGAATTTTGAAATCGTATCCGCTAAATTAAAGAATTGAGTACCAGAATCTGACTGAAGACTTACAAAAGCAAAGTCATTAAAATCAGGATATGTAAAGTCATCAACCGCAGATTGCTCAACAGCCTCATTCGTGAGGAAGTTCCAAGAAAAAGATAACTTTTGCCCAGCACTGCCTTTAAAAGTTTGCTTAATGGCAGATCCCTCAATCGGCTCTGCGGTCGCTAGAGCGTATAAAGATTGATCGCCCAAGAAAGTTGAGAAACCCAAGAATCCTTCTAAAGTTTCTTCTTCAGCAAAGCCAGAAATGAAAGTGACGGGAGCAGCATTACCGCCAATAATCGGATTAGAATTATTGTCGAGACTAAAAGTTTCTTGGTATGCAGTTGAGAGAAAAGCCTGGTTTTTTCCTTGGAATGGCTTAATTCCAAAATCTGAAGTTTCTATTCGATAATCGCCTAGGGCTTTCCAACTCTGAAACCCTTGTTCAAATCCTTTATTCAGAACAGCAGCCTTTACTGTAGATGGAAAAACTACACTTACACTGATAGCCAGTGCTGCAAGACTAATTGTTTTTATCATTAAGTTAACTCCTAATTTTTTTTGCCAAAAAGGTCATTTTAAAGTTCTGCTAATTTTTAAAAGCAGGCTTAGTTTAGCTTTTTAAGTATTTTCACTGATATCTCTATTAAAAGCATTTTTGGTTAAGCGAACATTAATAGAGGAATAAGACCTGCTAAAATTTTGCTTAACAATCTTATTGACAACTTCTTGATAAATTTATATTTTATTAATCTTTTATTAACCCAGAGATTAAAGAAGCTTAATTCTACGTCAGTAGTATTCCAGAGGGTGCGTAGAAACACTCAGATTTGGCGGTGGAAGTCGAGTATGAGGGAGCCGCCCATTCGACTAAAGAGAACAAAAAGCAGGCAGGATGCTACAGGTATAGATACTTATGCCGATGGCTTGAGGTAATGCTGCGTTGACTAGCCGTTGACATGAATGCTGTGGCTTAGCTGTCGCAGCATTTTTGGTTGACTGTTTAAGCTTTATAGAGGTTAGCTCGGCTAAATTCCTGTCAAATAATGACTCAAAATTTTTGATTATTGCGATCGCAAAAAGAGAGGAATTTAATGTCTAAGTTCAGTCGGAGGCAGCTACTAATTTTTTTTGGGGCGAGTGCGGGTACTGCTGTACTAGCTCCTACTTTGGGGAGACAGCATTTTGGCAGCAATCCTAACGTTGCCCAAGCGGTTCTACCACTGAAATTTACCCCAGTGCGATTGCCGCATCCTTTACCGATTTATCAAGAGCAAAAAAGCTTCTACGCCACAGCCATTAATTATCAAGGAAGCGTAATTAATGCTTCTACCGATACTCGGTTAAGCACCTACAACATCGTTGATGATGTAGTGGTGCCCCCAGAGTACGAACGTTATGTGATTGTACGTTGGGGCGATCGCGTTTATCCCAACCCAGAAGAATACTTTGGCTACAACAACGACTACACCGGCTTTGTTCCCCTGGATGGCAGAAATCCCAACGACGGCTACCTTTGGGTAAATCACGAGTATGTCTCCTACCCGTTTACTTTTACACTCCCTGAAGTCCCAGAGGATTTAGCAGGATTACCTGAGTCTTATCCCTTAGTCGTTGGGCAGAGTTTACCGGCTGACAAAACCGATCTTCTCCTGTTGGGCGAAATCATGTACAACATGGGCGGTTCGGTTCTGCGGATGGCACGCCAAAATCGCGCCGGACGCTATTCGATTGTGAAAGATCCCAACAATCGACGCCTTCATGGTCTTTCCGGTTTAGGGATTAACAGCCAGCGTTCCGATCAGTATAAAACTATTACTTCTTGGGGTTCCAAGAGCTACCAGAAAGGCGATCAAAACTACCTGTTGAGTACGGGACCCGCTGCCACCCAAGTATTTCCTCTCAGCGTAGATGGGCTGGGTAACAAAATCATTGGCACTGCCTACAACTGCTCTGGCGGCACTACTCCCTGGGGAACCATCCTCTCAGCGGAAGAAAACTTTCAGGCAAGCACAGCCTTTTTTGTAGGAGTCACAGAATCTGTAAAATCTGATGGCACTCAGACTAGCTACACCGCCGGTACCAGCGGGGAAAAATTTGGTTTAGTCGGGGAAAAATACGGCTGGATGGTGGAAATCGATCCCAGTAACCCAAATTTCCGCCCGCGCAAGCACACTGCATTAGGTCGTTATCGCCATGAAAACATCGCCATGCGGGCGGAAGCTGGGAAAAAATTAGTTGCCTACATGGGTGATGACCGGCGCGGCGGACACACCTGGAAATTTGTTAGCAAAGGCACTGTTTCTGCCCCGAATAGCAAGAACAACAGCGCTTTATTTGAGGAGGGGACGCTGTACGTCGCCCGTTACAATCCTGACGGGACAGGAACGTGGATTCCCCTGGATTTGAATGCTGCTACCAATCCGATTCCGCCCTCCGTCCTCGGTTCTCAAGAAATTGCCGCTTTGGGCAAAGCGAGCCGGAATGGTTTGATTAAACTACCCAGACGGAACGGTGTTGCGGGTCAAACTACAGATGGCGGTGCATTCAACCTAGATACCACCAATGAAGCCACAGCTCTGCCAGGTTATCAAGGTAAGAAGCTGTCCAACTTCTATACCAGCCAAGGGGCTGTCCTCGTGGATGCCTTCTTAGCTGCCAACCTCCTTGGCGGAACTCCTACCGCACGTCCCGAAGATATCGAAGTTCATCCCCGCACCAAGGATGTATTTATTGCTTACACGGATGGTGCGGCGGGAAGCGATGGCTACCCCGATTCTCGAATCTTTGTGGTTTCTAAGTACAGCCCTGCCGTCAACGCCGGACAGCCTTCGGGTGAGCTGTTCAAGATTATGGAAAACAGCTCAGATGCTACGGGTACAACTTTCCGCTGGCAGCGATTTGCTAAAGGTGGGGAAGCGGGAGCAGAACCGGGTTCGGGTTTTGCCAATGTAGATAACTTGGCATTTGACCCCCAAGGAAATATTTGGGGCGTCACGGATATGTCTACTAGTGCTCACAATGGTTTCGATGTTGGTGCTGCCGCAACGCCATTAGCGATAGACCACAGGGTCGTGGGTTCTAACTCTCCTAGTGTGGATGATTCTAATCTCAATGTTCAAACTTCTAACCTGATTGGGGTTTTTGGCAATAACTGGCTCTTTTTCATTCCCACCACTGGCCCGGATGCTGGAGAAATCGTCCCCTTTGCCTACGGTCCTCCACGTTGCGAGTTGACAGGGCCTACTTTTATCGGGGATACGCTGATTATTTCGGTGCAGCACCCTGGTGAAGATTGCCCGTTCAATCCTCAGCAAACTCTGAGCCGAACGATTGAGATGCTGGACTTAAATGGCACTCTCTTTAACCAACAACGCACGGTTCCGCGTGGTAGTAATTGGCCTAGCAATATTGAGGGAAATCCTCAAGGACCACCGCGTCCTTCAGTGATTGGCATTCAACGCAAGCAGTCAAATGGCACGTTTGTTTAACTTATATCTTCCACCAGGCGGTAGAAACCGCCGCTACACAAACGAAACCTGCCTACGCAGGTTACAAAACTCTTGATTTTCGGTTAGTACGCTCCGGCGGACTTCGTTTATGTAGCCCCAGAATAGAATTCTGGGGGCTTGGTGCAAGATATCAGTTTAATTAGATCGGCGTAAGTCCCCCACGCTCATTTGGTACTCCGAATCAATGGCGGGATATAAGGCGGGTGGTGACGATTGTATTTTTTGCCAATGCCGTGAGGCGAGGAAAAAGATGCACGAGGAATCACCCATTATTTTATTTGATTGAACTACTTTGCCACAATATTGATTGATGGTAAAGTATTTTTGCCAAGGAGGTGATGCTGAGTGTTACACAAAGCGGTCCTTGTCCGTTTATATCCAACCAAAGAACAAGAAATACTATTAGCGCAAACATTTGGATGTTCGCGTTGGTGGTGGAACTATGCTCTGAATAAATCTATTGAGACTTACAAGGAGACGGGTAAAGGACTTGGACGTGCAGCACTCAACGCATTTCTTCCAACACTCAAAAAAGCTGAAGATACAGCTTGGTTAGCTGAGTGTTACAGCCAAGTTTTACAGGCGACAACGCTTAATCTAACCACAGCGTACAAAAACTTTTTTGAGAAACGTGCGGGGTTTCCTCAGTTCAAATCCAAGCATGGCAAACAGTCAGTTCAGTATCCTCAAAACGTCAAAATTGTAGACGGCAATATCAAGCTCCCCGGCAACATTGGGATAGTTAAAGCCAAAATACATAGACAAATTGAGGGGAGAATCAAGACGGTTACTGTGAGCAAAACACCATCAGGGAAATACTTCGCGTCTATCCTGACTGAAGTTGCAGGAGAGAAACCACCTACATCGGAAGGTAAAATTTACGGAATTGACTTAGGATTGAAACATTTCGCGATTGTTACTGACGGCGAGAAGGTTTCTAAATACGATAATCCTAAGCACCTCGCCAAACATGAGAAAAACCTGAAACGCAAGCAACAAAAACTAGCCCATAAACGAAAAGGGAGTAATTCAAGACACAAGTATAGAAAAGTTGTCGCCAAAGTGTACGAGCGAATCACTAATTCGCGGCAAGATTTCCTACATAAACTTAGCCATAAGTTGGTCAGCGATAGCCAAGCTGTCATCGTAGAGGATCTTCATGTTAAAGGCATGGTACGCAATCATAAATTGGCGAAAGCAATCTCTGATGTTGGGTGGGGAACATTCACCAACTTTTTAGCCTACAAGCTAGAACGCAAAGGCGGAAAGTTGATTGAGATTGATAGATGGTTCCCTAGTTCCAAACTTTGTTCCAATTGTTTCTATCAAATAGGTGAGATGTCATTGGAGGTGAAGGAATGGACTTGTCCTCACTGCAATACTCATCATGACCGTGATGGAAACGCAGCGATAAATATTAGAGCAGAGGGGATCAGAATGCTAAAGGCGGAAGGTTCAGCCGTTTCTGCTGTAGGAGGGGAGATAAGACCAAGGTTAGGGCGAAAGTCCAAGCTGCGGCACTCCCCTGTGATTACAGAAGCCCACGCTGACTTGGAGTTCCAAGTCAGCGTGGGTAGTTCACGCGCCTAACATTTGCAACTGATACAAACTGGCGTAGAGTCCGCCTTGGCGCAACAATTGATCGTGGCTGCCCGACTCTACCAGTTGCCCTCGCTTCAGCACCAAAATCCGGTCTACATTGCGGATGGTTGAGAGACGGTGCGCGATGATAATAGCGGTGCGTCCCTCCAGCAATTTGTCGAGGGCATCTTGAATTAAGGCTTCTGTACCTACGTCTAGACTGGCTGTTGCTTCATCTAGCACTAAAATACGGGGATTGCGGATAGCAGCACGGGCAAATGCTAAGAGTTGCTTTTGTCCGCTAGAGATATTAGTGCCTCGTTCTCTAAGTTGGGTATCGTAGCCTTGAGGCAGTTGTTCGATAAAACTGGCAACATTGGTTTTTTCGGCGGCTTGTCGAATTTCTTCAAAGGAGTAAGTATCTCCTAGAGTAATGTTGCTCTTCACGTCACCGGCAAACAGAAAGCCATCTTGAAGGATGACGCCTAGGTGTTCCCGCAGTTCTCTTTGGGGTAAGTCCCGGACATTGACACCATCGAGGAAAATGCGACCTTCGGTGGTTTCGTAAAGGCGACACAGCAGGCGAATAATCGAACTTTTACCGGCACCTGTGGGGCCAACGAGAGCGACTTTTTCGCCGGGATGGATGGTGAAGTTTAGGTCTTTGAGGACGTATTCATCATTTTTGTAGGCAAAGGAGACATTTTCAAAGCGAATTTCACCTTTGGCGGTTGGGGATGGGGAATGGGAAATTCTCCTGGGTTCCTCTGCTACAGACGGGATAATTCCCCTGTCTATAAGCTGTTTTTGTGTCCCTTCAGGATCGCGAATTTCAATTGGTTCGTTGAGAATATCGGTGATGCGTTCGACGGCGGTGAAACCAGATTGCAGGGAGGTGAATTTTTCAGCAAATTGTCGCAAGGGATCGAAGAGACGCTGGGCATACAGGATAAAGGCAGAGAGGGTGCCAAAACTGAGGGCTTTGCCCATGATCATTTGTCCGCCTAACCAGAGTACGCCCGCGATCGCTACCAGTGCAATCCACTCCAAGGTGGCTGATACGGCTGAGTCGTGAAAAATGGTTTTATCCACTTCCTCGATGTACCGCTGATTCGTCACCCGAAACAGTTCTGAGTTGAATTTCTCTCGCCGGAATAGCTGCACGACGTTCACCCCTACGATGTTTTCTTGCAGCGTTGAGTTAAGTGCAGACAGTTCTTCTCTGGCTTTGTAATTGGCTTTGCGATACTGCTGTTGGAAGTAAATAATCAAAGCCGTGACTGGCACCAACATCAGTGTCAGCATCAATGCCAGCTGCCATTGCAGCAAAAACATGGTGACAGCGATCGCTAAAATCGATACCAGATCGCTGACAATGCCAATGGCACCTGTGGAAAAGACATCCCCCAGTGCTTCGACATCGCTGGTGAGGCGGGTAATCAATCGTCCTACAGGGGTGCGGTCAAAAAATCGCACCGCCAAGGAAGTGACATGATGAAATAAATCAGTGCGAATCTCGGCGGTAATTTGCTGCCCCACCTTCTGCACGGTGTAACCTTGGGCGGCGGTGAACACCATCCGAACGATCATCGTTAGCAGGAGTAAAACGGCGAGAAGATTGATTCCTTCCAACAAGCCTTTACCTTGAAGAAAAGACCAGACTTCTTCCCCGCGAATCAGCGAAATTGCTTGCCCCACGATGATCGGTTGAATTGCCCCGGCGACTGACAGCGGCACCAACAACAGGATGGAAATTATCAGCAGACGACTGCTTTTCCGCGCGTAGGGGACTAAGCGCAGGAAGAGTCGCCAGTCGCTTTCACGAACGCGCGATCGCTCTCTAGTTTCCGTCAGAGGCGGGGATTGAGTCATGCTGCCACTATCTTCTTTCTACTTATTTCATTGTTCCCCTTTCACCAGTGCTGTAGCAGCTGCCTGTAGAGATAGGTAAGCTGTTTCAGGTTGCCCATTGATGTAGGATTTGCCATCTACCGATTCGCACAGAGTTCCGACTTTCTCGCCATCAGCGCCATATACTTCTAGCACATCTTGGAGAATATTCGGGTCAAAACCTTGCACAATTGAACTCCAAGCATTTTTATCAACCGAGCAAATCCTAATTGTTTCGTCCATTTGATCGCCTTGCGCTAGCAATTAATTAGAACAGCGCTTCTGATATCTTCGACCCATTGATGGATATCGCCCGTATTCAGGCGATAACTCCGAGGGTGGGCAATTAACCGCGCTGTACTTTCAAATAGTGTATCAATCTCGATCAAGCCATTTTCGCTCAGGGTGCGACCTGTGGAAACTAAATCCACAATCGCCTCGGACATCCCGGTAATCGGCCCTAGTTCTACGGAACCAGACAAAGGCACAATTTCTACGGGTAAATCTAAGCTTTCAAAGTATTCGTAGGCACAGTGAACAAACTTAGACGCGACTCGACCGTGGGGCGGTAGTTGTAAGACTGACCGATAAAGGCTAGAAGACTTTACCGCCACTGACAGCCGACAAGAACCAAATCGGAGGTCAGCTAGATGAGCAACCTGGGGGTTTTTCTCCCGCAGAACATCGTAACCGACTATCCCTAAATGTGCTTGCCCATATTCCACATAAACTGGGACATCTTGCGCCCTTACCAGTAGGGCTTGGGCGGTGCCGGTGGGGTCTTGTATTTGCAGTTGGCGGTTGCCAGAATCTTTAAAGGCGCTAAAGTCGAGTCCGACACTTTGCAGTAGACGAATGCTATCAGATAGGAGTGCGCCTTTGGGCAATGCAACGGTAAGCATAGAATAGAGTTCTGAGTGTTAAGTATTGAGTTCTGGATGTCACAAGGTAACTCATAACTCATACCTCATAATTCATAACTTTTGTGATGCGAATTCTCTTGGTGGATGATGAAGTTGAGCTGACTGAACCGCTGAGTCGCGTGCTAAGTCGTGAAGGCTACAGCGTTGAGTTGGCTTATGATGGGGCGTCTGGCAACCAGATGGCGCTGCAAGGAGGCTATGACTTGCTGATTTTGGATTGGATGCTGCCGCAGATCAGCGGGTTGGAAATTTGTCAGCAGATGCGATCGCGCAAAGATGCTACACCCGTCCTCTTTCTCACTGCCAAAGATACCCTAGACGACCGCGTGCTGGGTTTGGACGCCGGTGCGGATGACTACCTAGTGAAGCCGTTTGAATTGCGAGAGTTACTCGCACGAGTCCGCGCCTTGCTGCGTCGTTCCGCGACTGATGCGCCTGCTAGCGCGACGATAGAAGCGCACTACCATCCTCACTTACTTCAGATTGGAGATTTAGAACTAGATTGTGAAAACCAGCTAGCCTATCGTCACGGACGCACCATTGAGTTATCGGAGAAAGAAACTCATCTGCTGGAATATTTTATGCGTCACGCGGGGCAGTTGCTCACTCACGCCCAAATTCATCAACATTTGTGGAACCCAGACGAACAACCCAGCAGTAACGTTTTAGCCGCTTTGATTCGCCTTTTGCGGCGCAAAATTGAGGCATCTGGAGAGACAACTTTGATTCACACTGTCTATGGCAAAGGCTATCGCTTTGGAGATGGCGGCTAAGGCGGCTTTCTGACTTGCTTTCTAACTTTCAGTGGCGATATTCAAAAGGCAATCTTTTGATATTTGTCAACTATCATTAGTAGTATTTCAACACCATTGTCTATATTCGCTTTCCTAACAGTAGCGATCGCTTGGTATCGTCTACACAAAACTATGTGTTTAGCTGTTGAGCTGTCTATTGATATTGCTTAGAATAAGCCTAAATTACAAGGAGCTATTTTATATGATGCTTGGAGATTTGGAAGACCCCTTGATAGCTTGGGATTTAAGAAACTTACAAAGAATTGCTACTACTATTCTTTTTCTCCTTTTAGTATTCTTCTTTAGTTGGTTGAATCGAAAAAATCGATATGTTTTATGGGCTATTTTTTCTGGTGCTATCTTGACATTTATCTTCTTATTGGTTACGCGCAATAATCACGGATTAGCTTTTTTTACTTTTAAATTTTAATGATCAGCATATCGCCTGTGCTTGGGAAGAGATTGTCAGGCGATATTTGCTGGCTATTCTTTTCTGGAAGAGAAACCACTTTAAACAGAGAATTGCAACTCTAACGGCTGGGATGGAATGATGTACATTAATTCTGCACCGTCGGGTTTAGATTCTGTAGAGGGAGCTAATTTTAGCCAGTCATGGAAGCTAATGCCCAATTGCGCGATCGCTTGTATTTCTGTCTGATACGCTTCAAAACGGCGATTGGTTTCCACCATAGATTCCATGACTTCCAGCACTTCGGGAAGCCGTTTATCAGCCTCCCGCTTCAAATCTCCTGCATTTGGCCCAAACCAACCTCCTGCAACCTCAACGCGACTTAGAATTGCCGCTGGTAGAGATTCAGCCCATTTATCAGGATCTTGCGCTATCTTGAGCAAATTCTCACGTTGAAGCTCAAACACAGCATTTTCATCCAAAGCTGGATCGATCCACTGGTAAATCCGGGTTAGCCGCCGCAAATCTATCTGACCTTTAAACTGAGGCTGTAAATAGGCTGCTGGGTTAGAAGTAAGTAGAAGATCAACATATTTCTGAGTACGAGAACGGACAACTTTCGCGCCTTCTTGGAAGCGACTTAGTGCTGTTTCGGGTTCTCCTAACTCAAGATGACAGCGTGCTTCAGCAATATAAGCTAGAGATAACGTCAAAAGATATTCATCAGCAATCTGGCTACCTTGCTCAAGTTCTTTGTCTGTGTAGTCAGTGTAAATATGTTCAGCTTCTAGAAAACGGTTTATAGCTTCAATCGCCATCCGTTCTCTGTTTTCCACTTTGGTCATTGTAAAGGCATTCATCGCCAGACCAATAGCAGCTTTGAAGTTAGCATAATATCCAATGTCAATTTTGCGATTAATTTTGTTTAGCAGTTCCTCACTTTGTTTTAGGCGTTGTTCCAGTTCGTTGAGACGCTGGTTTAATACAGCAAATCCCATCACCGCAACACCTAGATTCAGTACGCTAGCAGCAGAAGCCACTTGCAAAATTCCTTGAGCTTGTTGCAAACCCTGGTGGATATTTCCTACTTGCTGCTCAATTCCACCTAGCCGCTGGTTCACATCAGCTAATCCTTTCCCTGTAACAGCGGCGTTAGCCACTGAAGCGACCAAAGTTACCCCTGAAACAGCGAGATTACCGAAACTGGCTTGTTCAAGTCCACCCAGACGCTGGTTAACAACACCTAATCCTTTCCCTGTCACTGCTGCATTAGCAACTGAACCAGCTAGATTTGCCCCTGAAAAAATAAGGTTGAGTAAATTGGGAGAAGAACCTGTTGGTGTTGGCATTTGAGAAGAATTTGCTGTTATATCCTTTAACCAAGTAACAACGTGTTTCGTCCCTACTTCCCGGATCACACCTCCAAACCGCTCAAAGGTTCCATCTGCAAGTCCTTTGGCGATCCAATCAGCAAGCATAAATGTTGCTGTAACTGTTAAACTCATGATTTTCTCCTGGTTGCTAAAACTTAAGCAGCGCGATCGCATCCTTTCTCAGTATTCCCACGACACAGCTAGCGCTAACAATTTAGCTGCATCACAGAAAACGAGCGATCGCATTCTTTCTCAGTATTCCCACGACACAGCCAGCGCTAACAATTTCCCTGCATCACAGAAAACGAGCGATCGCATCCTTTCTCAGTATTCCCACGACACAGCCAGTAAAAAGGGCGAATAGAATTCGCATCTACACAGACTAAACCCGCCTATGCGGGTTTCAATAGTCCGCGAAGGCGGACTTTGTTTGTGTAGCCGCGATTTCCAATCGCCAGGTATATTTGCTAAAAGGTTGAGCAATTCATGGACAGTAATGCTTTCAGGCGTTCAGCATCGTGGATAGCATGACCATCTGGGTCGTTGTTGAAATACACGTACACGTCAATCTTTTGTTGAAGAAATGAGCGGATATGGGAAGCCCAGGTAGACAATTCTTCATCGCTGTAGCCAACGCCCCATTGCCCGCTGTGCATCCGGATATAAGTCCAGGGCGCAGTCAAACGAATATCTAGCGGAACCGTGGGACTGACTGGCAAACAAAGGGCTGCACCCGCACGCTCTAATAGTTCGTACACCTGTGGAATTAGCCAACTTTGGTGTCGAAATTCAAATGTATAACGTTGTTCTGGATAAGAAGAAAGCAATTCTAAAAATGGCTGAAGGCGCTCCATATTAAGGGGCCAAGTATGAGGAAATTGGAACAGAATTGGGCCTAGTTTTTCTTGCAAGCCGCTCGCTCGTTCCATTAAGCGAGATAGCGGTTCATCTGGCTCTTTTAACTTTTTCATGTGGGTAAGGTAACGGCTACCTTTCACAGCAAAAAGAAATCCTTCCGGCGTTTGTTCTCGCCACGTTTCAAATACAGACCGCTCTGGCAGACGATAGAAAGAAAAGTTGATTTCTACAGTTGGAAAGTGCTGTGCGTAAAATGGTAGTTGTTGGCTTCCAGGCATCTGCGCTGGATAGAAGATTTCCATCCAGTGCTTATAAACCCAACCGCTAGTACCAATTTGCAGCAGCGGAGCTGCCGTAAAAGGTTGAGATTCCTGCTCTTGTTCTTTACTCATTCAGTTGTTCCATTTGAACTGAATCATTATCTCTTGCAAATCACCAAGCCCAAGTGACTAAAAGTGCTTGAAAAGGAAGCCGCAACCAAAGTCATAGCTACTATTGCGAGTCACATTTGCCAGCCACATTTGCCATTAGCTGAGTTTGAGTACGTCCCAACCGTGAGACTTATTCATAAGTTCCAAAGTTTTTGGTGATATGTTTAGCCAGTGTCAGCGGGATCGCCTATTATTCGCCAAGTACCTTATTCGCTTTCAGAATCAGCACACAGCTTGGCGCGTGTGTGATTACGCTATCCATGACCATTTGCACCGCTTCACTTAAGGGAATCCGAACTGTTTCTATCGTTTCCGTTCCTTCTTGATGGGATTGGGTGAATGTTAATTGCTTTGCTAGAAATAGACGCACTGGACAACAGACAATTGATGTATCTAAATCAAAAACTCCTAGATCGAGCCATTCTGAGGCTTTAATTCCCAGTTCCTCTTCAATTTCTCGTTGTGCAGATTCTAGGTGCGGTTCATCCTCTTCAACACCACCAGCGACAACTTCAATGCTTTCTTTGCCAAGCGCATAACGAAATTGCCGGGTAAGATAGACTACGCGATCGCTATCGATTGGCAAAATAGCAACGCCAGATTTCATCGTGACGGTAGCATACGTACCCGGTTGTCCATCAGGTTGGAGAACTTGGTCTTCACGAACATTGATAAATGAATTTTGGTACTTTCGATTCGTTTCTTGGATTGTCCAAGGGCCATGTTTTTGGGTCATGTTGCGTTCTCTCCTATTTGAGTTGTCAGATGTGAGATTCAGATACCCGACTTCTTGGAGAAGTCGGGTATCTTGCGTTCAGGAATTATTTATGACTGCTATAATTTCCCGTTGACATAGGAAGGTAAGATTTCTCCTTCCCCGTGAACGGGTAGGGGTGGGGTTCTAAGTTACATATACTCGACTCTAATTACTCTAAAGCTGGTTTAATCCGCTCATAAGAGGAGAGAAATAAACTAAAGAGAATCGCAAAGGTAAGGTCAATGACACCCGGAACTAAATAAAATGGGTGAAGACCACCGATTAAGGTGTGATAAGCCAAAACGATAAAGACAGAAACTTGGGCGCAAATTCCAAATCTTATAAGATCGTGATTTCGAGAGATATCCTTACCAACCCACCAATAACCAATCCCGATTGTAAATACCAATGCGCCAAACAGATGTAAATATTCAGGATTGGTGAGCGGTTCTTGACCTAGCATTTGGCGAATCCATTGGTCAGATAACAACAAAGCTATAGATTCGATCCAGTTAATGATAGCTTTGGTTGGAAATACGTACTTCCACGTTATTGGATTGTTCATGATTGCAAATAGTGTGTGAATTCTTGTTTGCTTAGCTTGCTGGTTCTTGACTTAATTGGGCGTCCTATACACTCGATCCCCCTCTCCCCAGAGGAAACCCCGAATCCCCCTTAAAAAGGGGGAAAATGCTTATAACCCCTTTTTAAGGGGGACATTGCCAAAAATAGACACCGTAATTACTGGCTTCTTGTCACATTTTTATTAGTGCGGTTGTGAAACTGCTTCATCAACCAGTTGCACCATCCGCTGGCGTAGGGTCTCTAAACCTAAGCGTTGAGTAGCTGAAATAAACACAGCTTCGGGATACTGTTGTTGAGCGAAGGCTAGCGTTTCGCTATCTACTTGATCGACCTTGTTAAAGGCAATCAAAGCTTTACCTGGAAGGGCAGGCATTTCTTCAAGCACTTCCATGACCGACTGGATGTGGCTTTCCCAAGCGGGATGGGATAGATCGACGACATGAAGCATGGCATTCGCCTCCGTTACTTCCTCCAGGGTGGCTCGGAAGGCATCCATGAGCGGTGGCGGGAGTTCGTGAATAAACCCGACCGTGTCTGTCAGAAGAATCGTCCGCCGCTCTTGGGTTTCGGGGTTTGTAATGACTAGCTTTCGAGTTGTGGGGTCGAGGGTGGCAAATAGTTGATCCGCCGTATAAACTTCGGCGTGGGTTAACACGTTCAGCAGGGTGGACTTCCCAGCGTTGGTATAACCAACCACGGCAATCGAGGGAATTTCTTGCTCTTGCCGTTGTTGTCTAATCCGGGAGCGATGCGCTTGTAATTGGTTGACTTCCTGCTGGAGTTGGGCAATTCGGCGCTGAATGGTTCGCCGCTCTGTTTCTAGCTTGGTTTCACCCGGTCCTCTCGTACCAATCCCGGCTCCTAGTCTGGACATTTCCCGACCCCGACCCCTCAGTCGAGGCAGCATATATTCCAGTTGCGCCAATTCCACTTGCAATTTACCCGCTTGGGATTGAGCGCGTTGAGCGAAGATATCGAGAATTACTTCAGTCCGGTCTACGACAGGGATACCGATCTCGGTTTCTAGGTTACGAGCTTGAGAGGGAGAGATATCTCGATCAAAGACAATGATATTGGCTCCCAGTTGATGAGCGCGTTGGGCAATTTCTTCAACTTTTCCATGACCAACGACCGTTTGAGGATGAGGACGCGATCGCTTTTGTTGCATTGTCTCTAATACCTGTCCTCCAGCACTTTCAACTAAGCGAACGAGTTCCTCCAGACCATCTTGAAACCGCTGCGGAGAGACGTCTTCTGTCATCAATCCAACCAGCAGAACGCGATCGCCTTTTGAGTTATTCTCGTGGAATTGCGATGTTTCAAAGCCTGACTCGGAGAACTCACTCTCCCATTCATCTACTAAGTCGTCAAAGCCTTGCTCTGTCAGGTCATCTAAGCTAAGGGGACGAGAAATAACCCAGGGCTTTTCTGCTTCGGGAACCAGGTGAGCAAGATAAGCTTCCTTGACATCGCCTGCGGCTTCACCATTTCGTCGCGCTCCATCGCCCTTTGGAACTAACACTGCTAAGGCGTCTAGGCGCTGCTGTGCCATTGCCCTGAGTGCCGCTGTATCTGGTGGATCGGATTTGAGTTGAGTGGCAAGACAGCGAATTCCACTCAAGTGTTCGCCCTTATGCCGGGGCAACTCTTGGGGCGGAATTTGCGTTTGGCTGGGAGTACCGACGGCGATTCGGATTGGGTGTCCGCGTCGATTGATGTAACAGCATACAGGGTGATGAATGGACGTACTAATTTCGGCTAGCGCTTGAGCGAATTCCGGAGTCGTCAGGCGATCGCTTGGTTGGCGCTGTTCGTAAAGCCGCTGTAGTTGCTTGATATGGCTCGATTGTAATCCTTGAAGATTTCCGTAAATAGTTTGCATAAGACGCGCTAAAAACTAGCGTATTGAATCCTTTGCTTCAATATTTACTAATCTTCCTTTTTGACTTAATCTCCCTTTTGGACTAAGTAGAGGTTAAGAAGCGGCAATCGGCAAAAATGGGAGATGGGTGGACAACCCTAGAGGTATCAGCCTTTAAGCGCGAACGCCCAACCCAGTTGCTGCCAGATTCCGGTAGCAGGTGTGCGACTGATTTTGCGACTGATTCACAGTATCTAGGATCAGAGCGATCGCTTAAAGTTTGAGCATGAGGATAGCGGCGTTGGAGATTGCGATCGCTAGTTATCTTGTCGGCGCTCTTGAGGTAAAAAATGCAACATTGACAAGGGTTTGAGGTAGAACGACAAACACTTTCTTCAGGCTATAAATAATTTAGTTCGTCCGTTTACTGAATAAGGAATAGATTATTGAGTTTTATCCTAATCCCCAATTACCAATTATTCACAAATTCTTGTTTAGGCATAAAATAGGATTGCCTCCGCTATTTTTTTGCTTCCCAAAGTTCAAACTTGTAGCCTTTGAAAGCTATTTTTAAGTTGTAACCCTGTGTTTTCTCAAGTTGGTTTCGTAAAGTATCTGAGGAATCAAATAAAAATATCTCGCTGAAACCATCAGCAGCTAGAAATGTTTTTGGTTGGCTCACCAACTGTAGCTGTACTTTCGGACTGAGTAGGCGGCTGAGAGATAATACACTTCCCGGAATCTTAGTATCGCTAATCACAAGTGGATGAGAAGCTTGGTTAACGATGCGAGCCACTTGAGGATTATAAGTGTCCATAAACTTGTTCCACCATACGTCTGCTGGAAAGCTGATTGCACAGGACAAAACTCCGCACGAAAGTAGAACAACTATCACAAACTGCCACAGTTTTTGTTGCCGGATGGAATTAAAACTCCAAGTAATTTTACTAGCCAGGAGGTAAGCAATAGCTATCTGGATTCCTAAATAAGATGGGATCAAATATCGCGGTGCTGTAGATAAAAATCCCCCAGTCATTAAGTCTCGTAGCATGAGGGGGATAACCGCCATCCCAGTAAAAGTAAAAATAAATAGCCAAACTTTCGCTGGGGTATGGCGATAGAGAAAATAAATCGAATAACCAACTAAGATTAAACTAAGAGGAATAGAAAAAGGATCGTCATAACCAATCGGATCGAACCAGTAACCGCTAGGATCTACATCTAAGAAAATGTTGCTGAGATTCCGAGTCCACCATTTAACTAAAGTAAATAAATTGGGTGGTTTTGGAGCTGATGCCACTCTGTCAATGATGCGATCGCTACTTAAAACCACCCAAACCCAGGGTACGAAAGTTAGAAACGCTGCTATCGATGCCACTAAATAAGCAATAACTGTTTTATTTTCTCGATGGGCTTTAGTTAAGATGACATAAATCCCATGACCGATTAAAGTCAGCCCAAAAAATAAGTTTGAATAGAGTCCCAATGCCGCAGTAACTGCATAGATCGCCCAACTTAGCTTAGTTTTAACCCGGATAGCTCGTAGTAGTGCTGCACTCGATAGCAAGACAATTGCCGTCCACAAGCTATACTGCCGCGCTTCCTGCGCGTACAGTACGTGTAAAGGTGAAATAGCGATGATAGCGATCGCTATCCATCCCGTCAACGATGACTCAAATAATTCTCTGCACAGCCAATAAATGCCAGGAAATGCTAGTAAACTAATTAGGGCACCCAAACTTCTTGTCACTGCCACCGAGCTACCAAAACACTGCACCCAAAATCGTGCCATCACGTAATATAGCGGCGGATGTTCTGGGTATTGCGCTAGCACCTGCATAGTATCGATTAAGTCTTTTTCTGAATTGGGACGCTGATACCTTTGTAAGTCTTCAACACTGATGACACGACCATCAAAAAGTTGCTGTTGCACTTCTGGTTTGGAATAGCCAGAAATCCGCATTGAGGTAAAAGCTTCGTCGTGTTGGTAAACTTTTCGATCCAAATTTGCAAATCGAAAAAATATGCCTAAAACCAGTACGCTGATGACTAAAAATTGTAGCCAAGTTGGAGGAAGTTCCCAGGAGTGGGAACCTCGGCTATTTAGTTTAGTATTAGTTTTAGCCTGAGTCCCAGTTTTTGGCATATAGATTTTCCTATATCCTCTTCCAATCCACAAATATCAAGTACTTAAACCCAGTTTCAAAAGGCTCTATGTTCTTTTGATTAGCCTCTGCACGCTTTTCAGAATCACAAGCCATCTAATTTTGTAGATGAAAATTTAAGGTTCTCGTAAAAACACGTAACTTGTGGAAATCAGTTTCTTGCTCGTTTTCTAGATATAAGCCAAAAATTAAGTAAAAATACCCAGCTTCTTAGGAGTACTTCCGCTATATCCTAAGCAATCCCTAGGGGAAATACTGACTCTCCAGAGAGTCTTTACAGAATCTTTACAGAAAATTCATCTTTTCCTAGCAAATAACAAAGACTTAGTGAAGTGTTGTCTAAGCTACAGGCAGGTAAGGGATTTAGCAGTATGTACGCCAATCCATCTTTTATTAAATCTCAGTAATATTACGGTTTAGCGTTGAAAAAGTGGAAGTTGGATAGTGTTTAATTGAAGATACTGCTAGTTTTACTGAACCCCTAGCGACTGGAAGCCACGGCTAAATAAACTAAGTCCGGCTTGCGGGGACTCATGGAATCATAAGTTTTGAACCGGAGAAGGCAGGTTTTGTCTGTATCGCGGTGGTTTCAACCGCTAAGCCAATCTTAAGTTGACACCTGATGGGTTCTGATATTAGACCGAATTTCCGCTTTCTTCCAAAATGACGCATTGGCAACCTAATTCTGGAGGGCACGACCGAACCGGAATTTTAATCATGAACTCCGCCCCCTGTCCTGGTGCTGAAATACACGTCATCTGACCACCATGTTTGTTGACTACAATCTGGTAGCTAATCGATAATCCCAAACCCGTACCTCTACCCTCTGCTTTCGTCGTAAAGAAGGGATCGAATAGGCGATCGCGTACTTCCTCTGCTATACCGGGGCCAGTATCCCCAATCCAAATTGTCACAAACTCATTGTCCGTTACTTCGGTGCGAATCCGAATCGTACTGCGGCAAAAGAAAATCTCCTCAGGCGATCGCTTTTTGTCATACTCCTCCAAAGCGTCAATTGCATTCGCCAGTAGATTCATAAACACCTGGTTGAGTTGACCTGCATAACACTCCACCAGAGGCAGATTGCCATATTCTTTGACAAGTTGAATACCTGGATGGTTAGCGCTATCTTTGAACCGACTATGCAAAATCAGCAGCGTGCTATCTAGCCCAGCATGAATATCCACAGGCTTCATTTGGGTTTCATCCATGCGGGAAAAAATCCGCAACGACAAAATAATCTCGCGGATGCGGTCAGATCCAACTTTCATCGAACTCAGCAATTTGGGCAGGTCTTCAATTAAAAATTCTAAATCTATTGCCTCAGCGTGTTCCTTAATTTCAGGTGGCGGTGCAGGAGTGTACTTCCTATAGAGGCTCAAGAGGTCGAGCAAATCTTGGCTATAGTGATCGGCGTGAGTGAGATTCCCATAGATGAAGTTAACGGGATTGTTAATTTCATGGGCGACACCCGCTACTAGTTGTCCCAAACTAGACATTTTTTCACTATGAACCAGTTGGCTTTGAGTTTCTTGAAGTTGGCGGAAGGAAAGTTTAAGCTGATGCGCTTGTTCTCGATAGCGTGCTTCTGACTCCTGTAAGGCTGCTTCAGTAGAAATACGCTCTTGGATCTCCTGTTGCAGATGCTGATTTGATTGGGTCAACAGCTGATTGGATAGGCAAAGTTCAGCCGTCCTTTCTTCTACCCGCCCTTCTAACTCAGATGTAAGTTTTAAAAGTGCTTTCTCTGCCTTAGTTCGCTCCTCAATCTCCTGTTCCAGATGCACATTTTGTTTCTGCAATCTTTTAGTCAGATTTCGCAAGCTTAAATGGATTTGAACGCGGGATAAAACTTCTTCATACTGAAGCGGCTTAGTAATGTAATCAACCGCCCCAAGATTCAATCCCCGGATTTTGTCCACCGTCTCAGAAAGCGCCGTCATAAAAATTACGGGAATGTCTTTCGTTGATTCCTTCGCTTTCAATTGCTGACAAGTTTCAAACCCATCTATACCGGGCATGAGTACGTCTAATAAAATCAGATCGGGCGGGGAATAATCAACCTGAGCAATTGCATCCTCGCCATCCTGCGCTACCAATACTTGAAAGCCTGAATTCACTAAAAAATCGAACAACACTCCTAAATTTGTAGGGTTGTCATCAACGATTAAAATTACCCCATTTTCAATATTTGAAGGATTCATTAATTTTTTCCTACAGCCCTTAAAAATTCGCGGATCTTTTTAACTTGAAAGCTTTTAGCTAATTGACGCAATTCGCCTAAAAAAGGTGCATATTTTATATCAAATTTTTCTAGTTCATCGCTTCGATCCAGAATGCCTTTGAGATCGCCCTTCATTGCTAAATCAAATAAAGCTGCAATTTCCTCTGCTGATGGAGTAACTAATGAATGCTGATTGCTTCGGTTTTTGGGCTGATAATTTTCTTCTTTATTGTCTTTTTCTAGTTGATTTTCGTTTTCTTCATAAACCCACTCCAGCCCTAAGTGAAGTCGTAACTTTTCTAAAAGCTCTGGTATTCGGATTGGCTTGGGTAAAAAATCATTGCAGCCTGCTTCCTTACTTTTGTTCTGATCGAAATCAAAAACGCTGGCAGAAGTTCCAATCACTATCACATCTTTTAGTTCGGGCGATCGCCTAATGCGCCGAGTCGTTTCAAAGCCATTCATTTCAGGCATCATCAAGTCCATTAAGATGCAATCGGGATTAAATTCAGCCGCTTTCTTCAGGCAGTCTTTGCCATCTATCGCTTCCAAAATTTCAAACCCTAAAGGCAATAGCATCTTGAGCAAAATTGAGCGATTTTCTCGCTTATCGTCTGCTACGAGGATTTTCCGCTTATAGCCTTTAAATCCTACGATATTTTTTTGATCTTGTTTGACACCTTCAGCATATTGAAAAACTTCAGGCAAATCTAAATCAAAGAAGAAAATACTGCCTTTTCCTAAAATACTTTGGACTTGAATTTCGCCACCCATCATCTGAACTAATTGGCGGGTAATTGCCAATCCTAATCCGGTCCCCTCAGATTTGCGATGGTTTTCTCCCACCTGCTGAAACGGCAAAAATATCTCTTCTAATTGCTCTGGTGCCATGCCAATGCCTGAATCTTCCACATGGAACCGGATTTTGCCTTTGTAATAGCCGACTTTAAAAGCCACGCCTCCAGTTTCAGTAAATTTGACAGCATTGCCGAGTAAGTTTAGCAAAGCTTGCCGCAATCGTTTCTCGTCAGCCCTAACACCTGTGGGAAGTTGAGTAATCTGCTCGTAAATTAAAGAAATGCCTTTTTGTTCGGCACGGATATTACAGATTTCGGCAATGCCTTCTAGAAACTCTGGAAAATGAAAATCTGTTGGGTGGAGTTCCATTTTCCTAGCTTCAATTTTGGAAAGGTCTAAAATATCATTAATCAGGTTTAGCAGATGGTCACCGCACTGGTGAATAATATCTAAACCTTCTTTTTGTAAATCGGTTAAATTTTTGTCTCGCTTGAGGATTTGAGCATAACCTAAAATGCCATTGAGCGGTGTTCGCAATTCATGGCTCATGTTGGCAAGAAAATCACTCTTGGCGCGGTTGGCTGATTGGGCGATTTCCTGAGCTTTTTGCAAATGGACATTCTTTTCCTGCAACTCCAGCGTTCGCTCTTCTACTTTCGCCGCCAGAGTATTGCTGTATTCTTCTAGTTGTTGGTTGGCAGATTCTAAATGGGCATAGAGCCGTGCATTCTCTAGAGCGATCGCAGCCTGTCCCGATAACATCCGCAATACTTGCACCCGTTGCTGAGTGAAAGCTCCCACAACCAGATTATTTTCTAGATAAAGGATAGCAGCGAGCTTACCTTGATTGAGAATCGGAGTACAGAGCAGTGACTTGGGTTGATGTTGGCTAATGTAGGGATCGGCGTTAAAGATTTGCTCGTGGCTGGCATCATTTAAAACAACATCTTTTTGGGTTCTAGAAACATAATTCAGTACCGAAATAGGCAACTGCTGACTGGTTAATTGTGCCTGGGATTCCAGCACTTGGATCTCATCTTTAGTCCCCAATGCTTCTAAGAAGAATTGACCGTCTCTTGATAAAATCAACGCTCCAGTTTCTGCACCAGCATTCTCTATCAAAATTTTCATCAACTTATCGAGCAAGTTGGCTAGCACAATTTCGCTAGAAATCGCTTGGGATGCTTTCATCACTGTTGCCAAATCTAGAACCTCTGAAACACCGGAAGTGCTAGAACTAATGGTTTTCTGGCGCGTCTGTTTAATCGTAGTGCCTGTCTTTTTGCTCAATTTTTGGTTAAGGACAGAGGCGAGTAATTGGGAGTAGTGTTTTGCTAAATCCTCAACTTTGGCTGTTGCTCCCCAGCGCATATAAGCGTAGTAGGCATTTGTCATGTAAGTTTGAGCAATAGTTTCTTTACCCCATGACAGATAGAATTTAGCAGCTAGTTCGTGAGCCAATGCTTCTTCGTTGATATACTCGTTTTCTTTAGCGAGTGCGATCGCTCGATCGTACATCTCCATCGCTTCTATTTTTCCGCCTAAAATCCGAAGCCGCTCTGCCTCTACTAGATAGAATTTGTGCAGATGATTGATTGGGGCATGATGCGCCCATTTTTGCATTTTTTCTTGATTAGCTTGTACTCGATTAAGAATATCCTGTTGTTCAGACTGTGAATCAGAATATACAGCTAGCCGTACTAGGGAATCATAGAAATAGAAGATAACAACAGTTAGCTGTCCTGTAGACGAACCGAAAGAACTTTCTATCTGAGCAATAGTTTTTAAGGCTTCCGCGTAATTTTCAAAAACATAACTAAGCGCAAGCTTGTGCAAGTATAAGTAATGAATTGCTAGTTGGTTGTTGGTTTGCTGATATAGCGGTAGCATTTTATCTTCGTCATAGGCTTCCCCCTTTAACTGGTATACATTTTGGGTTATTCCCATCATGTTTAAGACGGCTTGCCAACAAATTTTTGTATTATTAAGTGCTGTTTTTTGGCTAATTTTATGAAGGGCATCCGTGTAAGTTGCTATCTCTCGTTCGAGTTGCATTAGTTCCTTGCCAACAAAAAACGAGTAATGACTCCACACCATGATGGCATAGCCAGCATATTCTAAATCTCCGGTTTCCAACCCGCTAGAGAAAGTTGACAGGAAAAGTTCTAGAATATTCCTGACGTGTTCCTTCCAATGTTGAACGGCAGCATAGACCAAGTGGCACGTCTTGGCCTCGATTTCTTTAGCATTTAACTTAGATACTAAACGCAAAGCTAATTGACCGAATTCATAACCCCCTTCAATATCTCCTACAGCCCCGCAAAGAAGAAGACTATATACGGCATATGCAAAGGGAGACACAGAAGCATTGCCATATTGAACGGATAAATCGACCTGTTTACATACTGTTAAAGGCACCAGTGAGGGCATCGCAGAATAGCAAGCAGAAAATATACTTGACAGAATCCTTATCGCTGCTAGTTGATGAGGATCGGTCATTTCAGGGAGATCGATTAATTCCTCAGTTCGCTTTCCGCTCAAAATTGCCGCAGTTTCCCCCAGCGCCTGCCCAATATCAGACGGGTTTGGCGAGTCAGGAAGCTCTACCCCCAAATGCTTTAAGACTTGCAGCCCCGTATTCAGTGCTTCCAGCAGCTTGTTCTGCCCCATATAAGCTTGAATCTGGACTTCGGATATCTTCACTTTGTCCAATAGCGTTTTGGCGCAGTTTTGCACGATTTCAGCCAATCTCTGCATTTGAGCAAAGTCACCGCTTAAGTATGCTGCTTCTGCTGCTTCGGTATGCAGCGCTAATGTTAGGTCATACTGACTCTTCCAGCTAGAATCTGCCAACAGTCCCAAACCTACTTGCAAGTATTTAACAGCCGAGTCATACGCTGTAGCTGCTTTGGCTCTCTGACCTGCAATCAGGTTGAGTTGGGCTAGTTCATATTTTTTTGCTTCAGTTTTTAGTAAGTCAGTACCGTAATTGAGTTGGTTAACTAAAGCGAAGATATTTTCTTTTCGTTCTTCTGGCGTTGTGGAGTGTAGCAGTAATTGACCAATCCTCAAGTGTGTTGCTTTCTTCTCTTCATCTGGAATCAAAGAATAGGCAGCTTGCTGCACTCTGTCATGTAAAAACTTGTAGTCAACTTTGACATCAGTTAAAGTAAATTCCCCAGATTCTTCTTGACTAAATACCAACGGAATTTTGTACTCATTGCTCAAAGGTAAAATTAAACCAGCCTGAAGCGCTGACCACAACTGTGCCGCTGTAACCAAGGAGGATTCTTCATTGATAACGCTCAAAACTTCTAAATTAAAAGTGTTGCCAATACAAGCAGCCAGTTTTAACACTTTCTGGGTGTCTGAATGCAGCTTGCGAATATTTCTAGCGATCAGTTCGACAACATTATAATCGGTGATGCCGATCGCTTGAATTTGCTTAATATTCCAGCGCCATGCTCTAGAATATAAATCATAAGTCAATAAATCTTCTTGATAAAGGGTTTTGAGAAGTTGATTTAAGAAGAAAGGATTTCCCTGAGTTTTGTTGAAAAGTAAAGAGGCTAAATTTCGCGTCTCTACTGATTCATTTAAAGTATCGGCAATTAATTCTTCGACATGAACCAGTTTTAAGGGTTGAAGGACAATATCATTTACTGCCGCCCCAGTTTTGCGGATCTTGTCAATCGTTTGAATTGTTGGATGCGTGGGGAAAACTTCGTTATCTCGATATGCCCCAATCAGCAATAAATACTTGTTATCGGTATCTATCATTAGCAGTTCGAGCAATTTCAGCGATGCTGAATCCGCCCACTGCAAGTCATCAAGGAAGATAACTAGGGGATGTTCAACAGTTGTAAATACGCCGATAAATTGTTTAAATACACGGCTGAAACGATTTTGAGCTTCAGTCGCCCCTAGTTCTGCTACGGGTGATTGTTTGCCGATAATCAGTTCAACTTCGGGAATTACATCAACGATTATTTGCCCGTTAACGCCTAAAGCACCTAAGAGTTTCTCTCTCCAAAGTTGAATTTCTGCTTCGCCTTCGGTTAGAAGTTGTTGAGTTAAGGATTGGAATGCTTGAATCAAGGAAGCATAAGGAATATTGCGCTTAAACTGATCGAATTTACCTGCAATAAAATATCCCCGTTGTCGAACGATAGGTTTGTGAACTTCATTGACTAAAACAGTTTTACCAATGCCGGAATAACCGGAAACAAGCATCATTTCCCCAGTACCATCGGAGACGCGCTCAAAGGTATTTAACAGGGTAGTAACTTCCGCCTCACGACCATAAAGTTTTTGAGGAATCAGTAATTGACCTGCTTTGTCAGCACTACCGGGAATAAAGTCAGAAATTCTTCCGGTAGTCTGTAGCTTCATTAGACAGATTTCCAAGTCAAACTTTAAACCCTCTGAACTTTGATAGCGGTCTTCAGCATTTTTAGCTAACAGTTTCATTACAATATTGGAAATTGCCTCTGGAATTTCCGAATTTAGTTGATGAGGTGGAAGTGGCATTTTAGCAATATGGCTGTGTACCAATTCCAGAGGTTCGGTAGCATTAAAAGGCAATTCACCTGTGAGCATTTCATAAAAGGTGACACCTAGAGAATAGAAGTCGGTGCGGTAGTCAAGCGACCGATTCATTCTCCCGGTTTGTTCCGGTGACATATAGGCGAGAGTGCCTTCGAGTAAGGTGGGGTTGCCAAGGGTTTGGTTTTCTCTTTCTAGACGCGATGCAATGCTAAAGTCGATGATTTTAACTTGCTTTGTCTCTGGGTTAATGATGATGTTGTGAGGTTTAATATCTTTATGAATAATCTGGGATGAATGCAGTTGAGCAAGCGTGGATGCTAGCTGAATGGCGATGTTTAAAAATTCGCTTAAGTCTAAAGAGCGATCGCTAATATAATTTTTTAGCGAGATTGCCCCAAAATCTGACAAGATAAGTGCTAGACCATTCTGATAATTTTCTAAAGCTAGGGACTTGACAACTCCTTCTATATCTACTAGGGTTTCTAAAATTTTATATTCATGTTTTAGCCGGGTCAGCTCTTCTAGGGTGGGATACTCGGCTTTGATCGCTTTAACGATCGTTGGTGTTTTATCCAACTGCCTAGAAGCACGATAAATAACGGTATCGGTGCCTTCATGTAGGGCTTCAACGAGTTCGTAACCGGGAAGGGGAAGAATCATTTTTATAAGAGTGTGGGTAGCGTTAATTGGGAATAAATTTATGGGAATCCCTAAAAATAAGGATAATTCGCCAGTCGATTTATCGTTCCCAAACCCCCCTACAAATTCTCGAATCCTAAATAAAGCTCAATATTCAGACATACAAGTTAGTATTTCCACACTACCCAGCTTGATGACGCAAATGATTGGATAAGATGAACCACAAAGCTACTTAGACATTCAGGAAACACGAAGTTCTTCATCTTGGTGTCTGAGTGCCTTTGTGGTTTAAAAAAGCAATTTTTTGGCAAAAGGATTTAGAAATGGAGTTTCTGCTCGCTTCTAAGTCGTTACTTTACGTAGCAGAGTTTACCGCCATAAATACAAATCTCAGTACAAATACTCCAGCTAAAATCCACACAGCTAAACTGACTTCGTGCGCTTTTCCTTGAAATGTTTTTACCAGTGGATAAGTCATAAAACCAATTGATAAACCTTCGGCAATTGAGTAAGTCAAAGGCATCAGGAGAATCGTCAAAAAAGAGGGAATTGATTCGGCAGGATCGTCCCAACGAATTAGACGGACATTTCCTGCCATCAAGACGCCAACAACGAGCAGTGCGGGTGCTGTAGCAAAGGCGGGAATTGCTGCCAACAAAGGGATAAAAAATATCGACAAACTAAATAAAGCGGCGACGACAACGGCAGTAAACCCGGTGCGTCCTCCTTCCGAGACGCCAGCGGCTGACTCGATATAGGTGGTGACGGTGGAAGTTCCCAGAATTGCCCCTACGGTGGTTCCCACGGCGTCTGCCATCAGCGCTTCACTTGCGCGGGGCAGTTCCCCATTTTCATCAATGTAGCCTGCCTGGATGCCAACACCGGCGAGAGTGCCGATGGTGTCGAAGAGATCGATGAACAGAAAGACAAAGGTGACAGCGATCAAATTCCAGATGTTGGTTTGGTTAATCTGACTCAACCCCTGAAAAGCTTGACCGAGCAAATCTCCAGGCCATTGGGGAAGTGCGATAATTCCAGAGGGCGGGGGTGTAATGCGAAGAATCCATCCCAACAAGGCAGTCGCGAGAATTCCCCATAATAGCGCTCCTTTAACCCGGCGAGCGACAAAAGCAAAGGTGATGAGAATCCCCGCGATCGCTACCAGTGTTTGTGGCTGTTGCAAGTTGCCCAAGGCTGTTTTCGTGACTGGGTTCGCCACAATAATCCCTGCACCCCCCGTTTTCGGATCGCCAGCTAAGCCAATATAAGCGATAAATAAACCGATTCCCGCTGCTGTCGCTTGTTTGAGGCATTCGGGAATGGCGCGGATAATTTGGCTGCGAATACTTGATAGCGTCAAGGCAATGAAAATTAGCCCCTCGATCAAAACGGCGCTGAGGGCAACTCGCCAATCAATTTTCAGTGCCAAAACGACAGAAAAGGCAAAAAAGGCATTGAGTCCCATTCCCGGTGCCAAAGCAAAGGGATAATTTGCGGTTAATCCCATCATCAAGGTCGCAATTGCGCTGGAAATCGCGGTTGCGATCGCCAACTCCCCAAATAAATCTTGCGGTTTTTCCAGAAAAATGGCATTTGACAAAATTCCCGGATTGACTGCCAGAATATATGCCATTGTCATAAACGTGGTCACGCCTGCCAACACTTCGGTGCGAAAGTTGGTGTGGAATTCCTCAAATTTAAAAAATCGCGCGATTGCACCCTGCCACCCGGTCGGTGGGGGCGAAGATCCTTGACTGGCAACGACTTCACTCTGGCTCAACTCATCCTTGTTCATTTTTTTGTCTGACACGCACTCTACTCAGAGTAAAGTTTTATTGAGAAATTTTTGGGATGATGCTACACAGTTTGGAAATGCCTTGAAGCGTTTGAGCAGGTTTTTATGTTCTTGTTTAACAAACGTTCTATCAGCCAACGGTGGTTCTGGATTGGAATGGCTGGCGTATTCTTGGTTTCGCTTGCCCTGCGTTTTTGGGGGCTGGAACGATTTAATACTTTAGTGTTTGATGAAGTTTACTATGCAAAGTTTGCCAACAACTATTTAACCCGGACTCCCTTTTTTGATGGGCATCCCCCTTTGAGCAAGTACATCATCGCTGTGGGGATGTGGATAGGCGATCGCTTACCCTTCGGGAAAGATACGATGAACGGGCTGACGGGTTCTCTACATTCGCCTTGGAGTTACCGTTGGCTAAATGCGCTGACTGGCTCATTTATTCCCTTAGTGCTGGGGGGAATTGCCTATCAACTCACTTATCGGCGCAGCTATGCGTTAATCGCTGCTATCTTTGCTGCCGCTGATGGTTTATTTCTGGTAGAGTCGCGCTATGCCCTGAATAACGTTTATCTGGTTATTTTTGGACTGCTGGGGCAGTGGTTTTTCTTATTAAGTCTCGCGAATCAAGCGATGCGACGCTGGTTTTGGCTAGCACTAGCCGGTATTTTTTTCGGGGCGTCAGTGGCTATCAAGTGGAATGGCTTGTGGTTTCTGTTAGGTGCCTACTTTATGTGGGGTTTTGCCTGGGCGATGCAATGGGTGCAACAGGCATCCGACAAAGCGAGCAAAAAAACCGGAGAACCTGGGAGTCAAGGATCGGAGGAGCAGAGGCGATTTTTTCCTGATTCCTCAGTCCTGACTCCTGACTCCTCAGTCCTCAGCCCTCAGTCCTCAGTCCTAAATCCTAGCTCCTCAGCCCTGACTCTGACCCCGTTACAAAACCTGACGCAGCTAAATTTACTGCACATATTAGTAAATTTAGCAATCATCCCATTCCTTTTTTACGCCGTTATTTGGATTCCTCACATTCAACTCAACCCAGAATTTGGATTTTGGGAGGTGCAAAGGCAAATTCTGGCATACCATCAACGAGTGGGTGATGGGCCGAAAATTCATCCTTACTGCTCCAGATGGTATACCTGGCTGTTGATGCTGCGCCCGGTGGCGTACTTTTACCAAACGGCTCAAAATACGAATACGGCGGTACCCGCACTTCCGCCTTTACCGAAAGGGGTGGGTAACGTGATTTACGATGTCCACGCGATGGGAAATCCAGTGCTGTGGATTCTTTCAACGGCGGCAATTTTACTGCTGCTGTTTTTGCTAGCTCAATACTTCTTGACTGGGAAAGGATGGAAATTTACTCCAAGCGTTTCAACTTGGATTGCCTTGTACTTGGTTCTAAACTGGCTGGCGAATGTGCTGCCTTGGGTGCGGGTAACTCGCTGCACGTTTTTGTACCATTACATGGGAGCGTCTGTGTTTGCGGGGTTGGCGCTTGCCTGGATTGTTGATAGGTGGCTGCAAAGTCCGGCGCGTGAATTAAGAGCGATCGCGCTGACAGTAATTTTTGCGATCTTGGCAGCTTTTGTGTTCTGGATGCCAATCTATTTAGGTTTGCCCTTATCTCCCAGAGATTATCAAATCTTGATACCGCGCTTCAATGTTCGGTCTGTGCCACCTTGGTTACGCCAGTGGGTGCCGAATTGGATTTAGGAAAGTCTGGAAGGTTTAGGGTTGAGTAATGAGTTTGAAAATGCTCTCTTTTTCTAATCATTAAAAACTCAACCCTCAAAATTCAACTTCTGATAAATAAAGCGCGATAAACGGGTTCGCCGCGAGAAAGGGTACTGATTTCGCGTTCGGTTGGCACTGGCAGGGGATTTGTGTCTAACCAGTCATCGCCTCCCTGTCTTTGAAAGGCTGGGGAACAGGAGAAGCGATCGCGCATTTCCACTGCGATCGCCTCAACATCTGACTGAACAAAAACCACTCCTCCAGTAACCAGGTACTTTGCCAAAACTTCTAGCATTTCTGGCTGCACCACCCGGCGTTTGGCGTGTCGATTTTTAAACCACGGATCGGGAAATTGAATGGTCACGCGCTGCAAGGTGCCGACTGGCAAGGAACTCAAAATAGGATTTAATGAGTTATTGGCATTACAAAATAAGTAGTAAAGATTTTCTAATTGCGCCTGCTGTCTCCATTCATTGGCTTCTTCTACCAACGTTTCTCGAATTTCTAAACCCAGATAATTCCAATCGGGTTCTACAGTCGCCATTTTCAATAAAAACCGCCCCTTCGCACACCCAATATCTAAATGCAGCGGCTTTGTCGGATCGGCATAAATATTCTGCCAGTCGGGAGGATTTACCGGCGTTTGATACTTGGCGGAAAGTGGATTAACGTGTTGGCGAACTCGGACGGGTGACAATATGAAACTCCTTTTTTGGATGTTAGCGATTCAGTAACTAATATCATTCAACACAAAGTTTTTCCCTCTCCCTAACTCTCTCCTACAAGGAGAAGAAACAGGCATATTTTAGCCTCCAGAGCGCATTTCGCTCCCTTTCCTGGTAGGGAAGGAGGTTGGGGGTTAGGTTTTGATGCGAACTTGGCGCACTAACTGCTTCGCGTGCGGAAGAGAATGTACCAAAGGTTATGATCGACGGGGATCGCTATTATCACATTCCCTCATCCATTTTTGCGTTGGCGCTATGAGTCTCAATTTTCGTTTTGCTGTCATCAGCGACTTGCACATTGCACTTCCGGACACGATTACGGATCATCCCAGCCGTTTTCACATGGTAGAAGTCAGCATCCCAGCATTGGAGATTGTACTGAGACATCTGGAACAACTCAACTTAGATTTTCTGTTGATACCGGGAGACTTAACGCAGGATGGGGAACCAGAAAATCATGCTTGGCTGCAAAAACGCCTCTTGAAGCTCCCTTTCCCCGCCTACGTGGTACCGGGGAATCATGATGTACCCAGTTTACTCCCTACTGATAGCGCCATTGGACTCCAAGAGTTTCCCCGCTATTACGAACAGTTTGGCTACGAGCATCCGGAGCAACTGTATTACACGACTCAAATTCTACCCGGAGTGCGTTTAATTGGGCTGAATTCCAATAATTTTAGCGATCGCGGGAAACAGATAGGGCGTTTGGATGATGCTCAGTTGGCATGGCTGCAACAACATCTGAAAGAGATTAATAATGAGTTAGTGATGGTGATGGTGCATCACAACGTCGTCGAGCATCTACCCGGACAATCCACCCACCAGCTAGGGCGTCGGTATATGTTAGAGAATGCGCCAGTGCTGCTGCAAATGCTCCGCGAGGCGGGGGTAAATCTAATTTTTACAGGGCATTTGCATATTCAGGATATTGCTTGCGATCGCGGTGTTTACGAGATTACCACAGGTTCTCTGGTTAGCTATCCTCATCCCTACCGGATCTTGAACTTCCGCACCGATAACCAAGGCAAAAAATCCTTGCAGATTGAGTCGCATCGGGTGGAATCTGTCCCCCATTTCCCAACGCTGCCACAATTCTCAAGAGATTGGATGGGCGATCGCTCGCTTCCCTTCATGCTCAAGTTGCTGACTGAGCCACCCTTAACTATCCCGATGACAGAGGCAGAGATACTCGCACCCAATTTACGCTATTTTTGGGCAGATGTTGCCAAGGGGGATGCTTTATTTGATTTCTCCCACTTTCCCCCAGTCGCAAAGCGCTATTTCGAGTCATTTGGCGCGATCTCTCCTGATGGCACCCCCGCCCTCATTGACAATTACACAACTTTATCTCTATAACCTAATTCATCAGCTCTTTGATCTATCTTTAGTAAGATGCTGTTCAATCTTTACCTTCAGTAAAGTGTCTCTAAAGTGCCATAGCATTGCTTAAGCTCATCCTCAGTCTAGATACAAGTCTCTAAATCCACGCTCTACATCGTGACCTTAGTAGTAGACCAACGAAACTGGATAGAAGAAAGTCGTCATAGCCATCGCGGAAGTGCCATGTTGTTTGCACCGATGGTGGAATTTAATGTGATGGCTGAAGTTGGAGATACTCCTCCTTAGTTAAGGCGGTTTAGAGGCGAAGCCAGACGATTAGGCGATCGCAGTGAAAAGAAACTAAGCTAGTTTCCTAAAATTTTCAGGATTTTGGCAAGCATAAGTAAAAATTTTGCTTGCTCATAGTAACTATCTTTAAAGCCTATAGCTTAGGCTTTTAAGCTTCCTTGGGTTTGGGGGCATTGAAACTAACACGAGTAAGAGTCTGTTGTATCGAACGGGTATTACTTTTGAAATGACTGTAAGTTAACAACAACTCCAGCTTTTTTGGAGAATCTTGCCTCTAATCGTTGCCTTAGGTTGATGGCTTGAAGTCAAAGACAAGCTTGCTGAAGCTGTACTGATTTCGTTCAAGAGATAGTTACTCCTACAAATCATCAAATGTTAGTTTTTCTTAAGATGATTTTGGAGTGCATTTACCATGACTAACAACATAAGTGCGGAAAAATCCCAATCTTTATCACAAAAATATTTAGAACCTTCCCGATGGTCGCGGATGAACGAATTCCTCTTAATTACCTTAATAGGAGGAATTCGGCGACCGTTGGGTACGATGCTGCGAAGACTACTCTACCCAACAATTTTAGGTCGGGTAGGTAAAGCTCTATACATTCAAAGTGGAGTTGAATTGTTGAATGCTTCTTCTATTGAAGTTGGAGACAATGTCAAAATTCTTCGAGACGTTCGCCTAAACGCTAGCGGCGAAAACAGTAAGATTTCTCTGGGAGATTTAGTATGCCTCGATCGAGGCGTTGATATTAATGTTACCGAACGAGGTAACTGCAATATTGTAATTGGGGAACGAACGCATATTTCTCCCTATACCTGTTTAGGCGGTCCAGGTAATATCAAAATTGGCAAATTCTGTTTAATCGCATCACACGTAGGAATTTATGCCAATAATCATAACTTTGCAGATCCTACAGTTTATATCTGGAAGCAAGGTATCACTTGCAAAGGAATTGTGATTGAAGATGACTGTTGGCTAGGCAGTGGAGTCAAAGTCCTCGATGGAGTCACCATTGGGAAGGGAAGCGTCATCGGCGCAGGCGCGGTTGTAACCAAAGATATTCCCCCTTACTCAGTTGCAGTTGGCGTTCCTGCTAGGGTTATTTCTCAGCGAAATAGCGTTTGCGAACGCGAAATAAAACAGGAAATTTTAGTTGCGGACTCTTAACAATTTAATAGAGAAGGCTATTTTAAATAGTCTTCCTGCTGCTGAGCAAAAACTCAATTCCTGTTACAGATCGCTTGATATCTGTTATTACCAAAATCAGATTTGACAGAAACAGCCATGGACATTCAAAATTACCGCTATCCTTCCCAATGGAACCGTCAGAAAGAATCTTTATTCATTACATTTTTTGGGTGGTTCCCCTTATCAATCGGTTTAAGACTGCGAAACTTTTTTTATCGGAGTATTTTAGGACGTATAGGTAAGTCTGTTCTGATTCAACCAGGTGTTGAGTTTATTCGCGCTTGTTGTATTGAAATTGGAGATAAAGTTAAAATTTTTCGGGGAACTCTCTTAGAAAGCGGCGATCAGAATAGTCGAATTTATCTTGAAGAGGAGGTGTCCCTAGGCAGAAATATTTATTTATATGCTGGTGGTCAAAACAGTAAAATTTGTCTGAAAAAGCGGGTTAGGCTCGACCGTGGCGTTGATATCAAAGTTATGCCTGGAGGTTGCATTGAAATTGGAAACAATACGTATGTTGGTCCATACACTTGTTTATCTGGCAGTCAAATCAAAGTTGGCAGAGACTGTTTAATTTCTTCGCATACCACCATTTATGCTAGCAATCATAACTTTGCCGATGCCACAAGTCCGATTGTCAGCCAAGGTGATACCTGCAAGGGAATTGTGATTGAAGATGATTGTTGGCTGGGAAGCAAAGTAACCGTCGTGGATGGAGTCACGATTGGTAAGGGTAGTGTCATCGGTGCAGGCGCAGTCGTAACTAAAGATATTCCTCCTTATTCGGTTGCTGTAGGTGTACCGGCTAAGGTTGTTTCCAAACGCAATGGTACGGCTGAGAATTTAGTAAAAGTTGGGGGTCTTAAACTTACCGATTCCAGCAACATTTAATCTAACTGTGCCGGAATTGTGAAACAAATAGTTCGGGAACTGGTAATCGGTAATTGTTTTTTCAGGAATTACCTGTTCCCCGTCTTGAGGTATAAAGTTTCCAAACTGTAATCAATTTATTTTTGGCGACAAATACCAAAGACTGAAGTGTATCCATGCAGGAAGGTACTTCCTCCTACAGGGCCAATTTCACCATTACAGAAGAAACCCGCCAGGGGGATGTCTTTTAGATAGCGACGAAATAGCTCGGAGTCAAAGTTAGGCTGCCCATAAAGCCCTTCTCCTCGCCCCAGGCAGGAGAACATCAAAGCACCGGCAGATGGAGAATCGTTAGGTGCCTGTTTTTGATAGCGCTGGAGGAGGAGTTCTAAGTCTTCTGCGGAGGTTAGGGCGTCTCGGAGGTGGAATTGGATGCGCTGACCGGGGCGGACGCGATCGCCAATTGCGATCGCCCCCACTCTAGGATCTACGCCCAGTAAGTTGCGGATCAAAAAATCTCCCGGCTCCAGGTTTAACTTAAATTCGTCCCGCACTAAGCCTACAAACAGCGAATGCTGTGCTAACTGTCGGTCTGCCTCGCTCAAATTCTCGATTAAATCCTGTAAGATTTCCAGAGGCGTCCCAGACTTTCCGACACAGTCATTCACCTCGGCACTATCCTCTTGGGGAGCCAGTTCCAAAAGAATATTCCGTTCTCCTTTCGTGATTCGATAAGGCTTCCCAATCGGGCGACAGCCCTGTGCCACAATTGTTTCCAGTACAATATTGCCACTTAAAGCGACGCCAACCGTTCCTTCGCGGTAGAGCTGGTAGTTACAAAATAAACCCGTGTTGTTACCCAAACTGCCAGTGCTAGCCAGTCCCCCCACTTTCACCGATCCTGGATAAGCAAAATCCAGTCCTTGAAGTAAGTCATTAATCTTGGAAGAGAAAGGATCGGCTAACAAGATGAACTGGGGTTCATCAGCGGGTGATACGCCAATCAGGTCAACCCAATTATCCGGTGAGCTATCTAGGTCGGGCAGAGCATTGCTAGAAATCTCAAATGCGCGAACATTGACTCCAGGAAGATGAACCAAGCTAAGGCTTAATGCGGGTTCTTGTTCGACTTCTTCCACTTCGTCCTGCGAATTCATGCCAATGATGCCGCCGCCACCACAGCCAATCAGCGCTTTGATATTAAGTTGTTCTTGCAACAATGGCATCAGCCGTGAATATTCACTCGCATAGGCAGACGAGATGAACACCAGCCCCAAGTCAGCCGATGCCTGCAACGCCAGAGTCGTACGTTCAACCACTTCTGCCACTGCCGCTTCCAAAGACGGACGGGTTGATAAGGCGTTCGTCCACTTGATCTGCTTAGCCATAGGGATTACACAAAAATGCGCTTTTGTAAGCCAATGCTCTTGGGCGGATTGGCAGGGTATCAAAGCCTTATCATTACCCTAACACTCGCAAGGCACAGGTTGTAGAGTCCCTTACTTCAACCCTAGGGGAGGAGTTGGCGAGTGGCAGTAGCGCCTTAACATTAGTTAATATGGTGAAGATAACCATAGATTAGCCGGTTAAGTGTATACTGGCACCTCGGTGAGTCAGAAACGACCAAATCTTAAAAGATAAAGATCGATCCTGTTCAGGTGCTGTCACTTGCTGATATGACAAAGAAAGAACGACTGAAAACTTAGAGTCAGCGAGCAGAACACCTGATTGGAGATTACCGATAACGGTCGAAATTCACCAGGTTTCCTGAATTAAAACAAGAAACGGGGACGAGAATTATGAGCAACATCCAAGACCAAATTGAACAAGAGCGCGAGCAAGCCCGGACTGTGTGCGATACAAAGGGCGCAGGTTCCGGTGAGTGTGCCGCTGCCTGGGATGCCGTTGAAGAATTGCAAGCAGAAGCATCCCATCAGCGGGAAACCAAGCCGAAGAATTCTCTGGAGCGGTATTGTGACGCTAATCCAGGAGCCGATGAGTGCCGGGTCTACGAAGAATAAACTTAATTCAGTGCTAAATGCCGCCAGTCCAAGCTGGTTTTCGCTGCACGAATTCACCGGATAAATTTCTGGCACTTACAAGCAACAAGAACCTGATTGAAGTCGTTCGAGTTGCTTGTTTTTTCGTTTTGCGTAGCTATCTATACCGATATTTGTTTTGATGCGACAGATGCGATCGCTCTGAAGCGGCTTCTCGCGTAAGCCAAAAAAGTAGCGCAGGGGTTTCCCTACCCCTACTGAGCAATCGGGAAACGAATCTAAGCTCCCTGCCCCCACAAGTGAAAAAGAAGCAGTTTTGGAGCGGGAAAGTAAAGATAAGGGAAAGAGAAAAAATTCCCTTTCCTCAAGTGTAGGGAGCTGTTGCAGGCAATTAGAGCAACGAGATTCGTTGAGTGGCAGTTGCACCTAGACAGTTAAAATGAGTGGGTAAAATTCCCCTTTCTGCCATACACAGCCAATGGACAATGACAACCTCTGGTTTCGACCGTTAGTTTGGATGGACTACCGACTAGCGCTACTATTTACTGTTATCATTCCGCTGATTCTGCTGATCTGGGCTTTTATCCAGAAAGCCGATGCAATGGTGCGCTTGTTAATCATCTACTGGCGGGTTTCTAGTCTACTGGCGATTACAATTTACTTGATGATTGCTGGATGGCCTATTTCCTACGTGTCGTCTTTCTTTGCCCGCCTGTTGATTCCCATATCACTCTGGTTTTGGGTAGATATCAACGATGAAATTGACGATCAACCACTGCGTCCTCTAAAGCTAGTGCTAACAGCGTGGCGTTGGGCTGTCAGTGTTTATTTAACATTGGGCGCTTTAGCTTTCCTTCCTTTCCTGTCTTGTGCATTTTCCCCAGGAGCAATCCAGAAACCATTTTGTGACGTTTGGTTAGAAGCACCTAGGATGTACAAACAGTATTTCCATCCCAGTTATACACCTCGATTTTTAGGCTTTTTGGCGATGGTGGGATTGGTGATTTATGTACTTTACTTGAGTTATTTTGTCTTGATCCGGCTGGGCAAGGAGGGACGCTCAGCAATGGAACAGTAAAAACAATTAAAAATTAAAAATTAAAAAATATTGATTTTTTAATTTTGGCTTTTTAATTGTTTGTCCTTAACCTTTTACACCCCGCATCAAATATGAGTAATGCTGTTGGGCAGCGTCTAGAGCGATACACCGCCAAGCGCCCTCATGAAGTCCTGGTTGTCACGGCTGAAATTGCTGGAGAAGAAGACAAAATTGCCATCTTTAAAGGATATTCTAGTTCTTTGATGCGCCCAACAGCGTTCGATCCGGATGTGCCGGTGCTACCAGATAAGGCATCGATTATCTCTATTGATAGAGTTCTTTCCCCTTACAATCCGGAAGCTCCCCATTATATAGAGCAAGGATTAACTTGGGAGGCAATTCAACCCTTGTTGTTAGAGGCGGGAGTTTAATCAACTAGTTAGTTTAGGTTTGCGAAAGCTAAGGAAGTAGGTAAGAAATAAACATTAGCGGCTTAGGTCAGACAAAATCTAATATTTATCTATTGTTAGATTAAATATTTTTAAGGGAAAACTATCATTGAGTATCCCACTGGAATTTCGACTATGCCATCTCCAGACGCTAGCTTTACCCCACACGAACGGGTCGTTGCTGCTAAGTCTGAGCCACAAAGCCAACTCAGACCCCCAGAACCTTCTCCAGACTGGGCAAACCGATTGCTCCATCGTCTCAGTATCCGAAAGAAAATTGGTTTTGGATATGCCCTAACTCTGGCTGTGGCGATTGTAGGAACCGCCATAGGACGTACGGTAGGAGATTATTACTATGAAGATCAATCTAGGGAGAATCTAGAGAGGGTACATAAGGAAACACTTCTTTTCAATGACTTGAGGTTTAACGTCCTAGAGGCACGAAACCACCAGCAACAATTTATTTCTTTAATATCGCAACCAGAGGTATTTAGGGAACACTATGCTCATTTCATGGAGCATAAAGCGGAGGTTGAGAATCGGCTATCTGAAATCAGAGCTTTAGCAGATAGGACTAATCGCCGGGATTTGAAGCAATTTCTTCAAAATAACCAGAATCCGGTAGAAAGTTACTTTCAGCAAGTAGAATCTCTCCTTAAAAAAATTAATGAGTTGAATTTAAAAACGCAGGATGTTTCAGCCGCACAGCAGGTACTGATCGCTTTTACGAATAATAAAGTAGCTACTGAGTTTGACAACTTTTCAGAAGACGTAGAAATCTTAATTACAAACGCTCACAAGGCAGAAGAAGAAGCCTATGAGGGTCTAGAAAAGGCAGAAAAGGTAGGAACCCAGGTTACGATCGCTGCCATGCTACTGTCGAGTGCGATCGCAACCGCGATCGCCATTTATACCAGTCGCGCGATCGCTCATCCGATTGAAGCAGTTACTAAAGTAGTGACTCAAGCGAATGAGGAAGCTAATTTTGACCTGCAAGCTCCTGTCCTTACTCAAGATGAAGTTGGAGTATTAGCGATTTCCTTCAACACCCTCATTCAACGAGTTGCAAATTATACTCAAGAATTGGAGTTCGCTCGCCAGACTTTGGAAAGACGGGTAGCAGAACGGACTGAAGAACTAGAGGGCAAAAATGAGCAGCTAGAAGCAGTTCGTGCTCATTTGCAAGAACTGAATGCTGAGTTAGTGTCTCAAGCTGGTGAACTCAGCCATACTTTGCACGATCTCCGGCAAACTCAAGCCCGTTTGATTCAAACGGAAAAAATGTCTAGTTTGGGTCAAATGGTAGCAGGAGTGGCTCATGAAATTAATAATCCAGTTAACTTTATCTACGGCAACTTGAGCCACGTCAGCGAGTACACGCAGGATTTACTCGCTCTGGTCGATCTTTACCAGCAACATTATCCCAACAGCGCCCCGGAAATCCAAGCTCAAATTCAAGCATTTGACCTGGAATTTGTCGCTGATGATTTGCCGAAAATACTCTCTTCGATGAAGATGGGAACTGAGCGCATCCGTCAAATCGTGCTGTCTTTGCGAAATTTCTCTCGCCTAGACGAAGCGGAAATGAAACCTGTTGATATTCATGAAGGAATTGACAGCACTTTATTGATTCTCAACCATCGCCTTAAACGCGGCATTGAAGTAACTAAGCAATATGGAGAGTTGCCTTTAGTTGAGTGTTATCCAGCACAACTTAACCAAGTATTTATGAATATCTTGAGCAATGGAATTGACGCCTTGCTTGAGCAAAGCCAGCAAACCAGCCCGCAGATTTTGATTCAGACGGAAATAGAAACAGAAAATCCCGGGTTTGTACGAGTGCGGATTAGAGATAACGGTCTCGGTATTCCCCCAGATATTCAAAACAAACTGTTCGATCCCTTCTTCACGACTAAGCCTGCGGGAAAAGGTACCGGGCTAGGACTGGCAATTTGCGCCCAAATTATGGAAAAGCATCAAGGCAAAATTGAGGTGAATTCGCAGCCGGGGAAGGGAACTGAGTTTGCACTAGTCTTGCCCAGCAAACATCCGAATGCGATCGCACTCAGCAGCCGCCTTGAGCTAGAGCAAGCCAACGGCAGACCCTAAGAGAGGTTTGGGTTATTCCGGAAGGTGCTATCCTCCACTGTAAGTGTGTTGTGTGTTGGAGTGGTTTAAAAATATGGTTTCATCCCCAAGCCGTCCTCAGCTCTCTAGTCCTGTGACTGAGGTAGAGCAACCAGGCATCCGGATTGGTAATAATCCTGCTTCCAGTTTCCTCGCGTTGCCAACGACTCCCCTGTTTGGCACCGATGGCATTCGCGGAAAAGCTGGAGAATTGCTGAGTGCATCCCTAGCCTTGCAAGTGGGCTTTTGGGCAGGTCAAGTGCTGCGGGCATCGGCAACCACCTCAGGGCCGGTGATTTTAGGGCAGGATTCTAGAAACTCCAGCGATATGCTAGCAATGGCGCTTGCCGCTGGTTTAACGTCAGCGGGACTGGAAGTGTGGAATCTAGGGCTATGCCCGACTCCCTGCGTGGCTCATCTCACCAGCGCCTCCCAAGCCGTAGGCGGGGTGATGATCTCTGCTAGCCACAATCCGCCAGAAGATAACGGAATCAAGTTTTTTGGATCGGATGGTACAAAGCTACCCCCCGCGTTGCAGCAGGACATTGAAGCGGCTTTAAGAGGAAGGGCGAATTTCGCCACGTTGAATGGTAGCTGGGGACAGCATTATCATCGACCGGAGTTAGTGACAAATTATCTGGACTTGCTGAAGCGATCGCTCGCACCAGGGATCGGGCTAAAAGGGTTGCGAGTCGTGCTGGATCTGGCTTGGGGCGCAGCGGTTCATCTAGCACCAGCGGTGTTTCAAGAGATGGGGGCAGAAGTCATCTGCTTGCACGATCGTCCCGACGGCGATCGCATCAATGTAAATTGCGGTTCGACTCACCTCAGCTCCCTCCAGTCAGCCGTCAAGCAGCACGGTGCCGACTTAGGCTTTGCTTTTGATGGAGATGCCGACCGAGTCATGGCAGTCGATGCCCAAGGTCGCGTCGTTGACGGCGACTATATCCTCTATTTTTGGGGCAATACCCTGAGGCAAGCTGGACAGTTGCCTGGAGATTTGATCGTGGCGACCGTCATGGCAAATTTAGGCTTTGAACGCGCCTGGAAACAGCTAGGCGGTTCTTTCGTCAGGACAGCCGTTGGCGATCAGTACGTACAGGCGGAAATGCTCCGGACTGGGGGAAAGCTGGGCGGTGAGCAATCAGGACACATCCTCTGCCACCATTACAGTCTCACTGGAGATGGCTTGCTGACCGCTTTACATATAGCAGCACTGGTGCATAGCACTGGGCAATCCCTCTCGGAACTGATCGATGGAAGCTTCCAGACTTATCCGCAGCTGCTGCGGAATGTGCGAGTGGAAGACCGCGAAAAGAGACGGCGTTGGCAAGAGTGCGACGCTGTGACAAATGCGATCGCTCAAGCGGAAGCAGCGATGGGAGACCAAGGAAGAATTTTAGTTCGCGCCTCTGGCACCGAACCCGTCATCCGAGTTATGGTGGAAGCCGCCAGTGCCGACTTAACAAATCACTGGACAGAACAGCTGGTTCTCGCCGTCGAACAACATCTGGCGTGATTTTGAGAAAGAGATGCGTGGATAGGTGGATGCGATCGCTAATCCACGCATCTCAAATCATGTATGCCAAAATCGATGGGTACCGGCAGCTTCAAGCTCCCCCATGCCGAAATCAAAGCTAAAATCCAAAAAGTCTAAAAATACAAAACAGCAGTCTCAAACGCCAACCCTAAGTCTTAAGGAGCAGTTAGCCCAAAAGCGCAAGGCGCAGCAGGCGCGAAAAGAATTCACTCAATTTGCCTTTGCCAGCGTGGGGATTGCCGCCGTTCTTGCTATCTTCCTGTTTCTCGCCGCTGGACCAAAAGCTGCCTTAGCCTCTTTAGCAATTCCGGCTCTGGGATTTTCCTACAAATACCCCCGTAAAGCCCTATGGGCATTCCTCCTTTACCTACCGATTAATGGCACTGTCACCTATTGGATTGGTGGCGGAAATCCTGTATTCCAGCTGGCTAAAGATGGAATCTATATTCCCGCATTGATTGCTCTAGTAAAGGACTGCCAAAGGAAAAAGCTACCCATCCTGATTTCTAAAGAGATCAAGCCGAGCTTGTACATTTTATTAGTCTTTTCTGGGCTGACGCTATTTCTTGTTAACGGCTTCCTACAATTTTCGGGCGGTAGGTCGGGACAACCCTTTTTGCAGGGAGTTTTGGGTCTAAAAGTTTTTCTGGGGTACGTTCCCCTGGCTTTTTGTGCCTACTATCTGATTCGGACAAAAAAGGAATTGCTCTTCCTGACGCGAATGCATCTGGTTCTCGCCATCATCTGCTGTATCCTTGGCTTTATTCAGTACTCGATGCTGACTAGCGGTAGATGTGCTGGTACCAGAGGACTGGTTGCTGATGCTTTGTTTAAGGCAACCCTGGATGCCAAGTGTTTTGTCGGTGGCGCTTTGGTTTACAGCCCGGAAGTCGGGATGATTCGCTTACCAGGTACGTTTGTCTCTCCTTGGCACTGGGCATGGTTCCTGATTTCCAACGCCTTTTTTACCTTTGCAACTGCCTTCTGTGACACTTCGTTTTTCTGGCGGATTGGTGGTTTAGTCGGTATGGCACTTGTCTTTGCCAATGCGGTGATTTCCGGTCAAAGAATTGCCCTGTCGCTGGTTCCCGTTGTCTTCGTACTGCTGCTGGTGCTTACAGGACAAGTAGCAAACCTCAAACGGTTTATCCCCGTTGGAGTCGGGCTAGGTGTGGTGTTGAGCATCGCCGCCGCCGCCAACCCAGCTTTAATTCAGGAGCGGATCGATAGTTTTGTCAGCCGCTGGAATGCTTCACCTCCCCAAGCATTTATTGTGGAGCAATTTAATTGGGCAATGAAGAAACAGCGGGGATTTTTGGGACGCGGTTTGGGAACGGCTACCAATTCCACCCGAATTTTTGGTGATGCAGCGCTGGTTGAAACTTACTACCCTAAGGTTCTATACGAAATTGGCCCGGCAGGCACGTTGGCGTTTCTAGTTTTCGTGACTTGCTTGACAGCGATTACTTTCAAAATTTACCGCTCGGTGAAAGACAAAAGTTTACGCAGTTTTGGTGCCAGTTTTTGGGTTTTGATTTTAGTGCTAAGTTATAACACTTACTGGTATCCCTTGGATACCGAGGTGGCAATTTATTACTGGTTTTTTGCCGGTGTTATTTTTAAATTGCCAGAAATAGATAAGCAGGAACAAGAGAAGCGATTGGCAGAGGAGGAAAATGATGAGGCTAAAACGAAGAAGAAAGGACGCCGCAAATCATCTGGAAGGCGTACTATCGGCAAAACAAGCCCGGTACCTGCCACATAATTACGGCAGCGATCGCTCAGTATTCAGCGATCGCTCACTATTCAATTGCATTTCGGAGCAGTAAACCGTGAAGCCTTTGATTTCGGTTATTATCCCCACTTACGGACGTGAAGAACCTTTGCGAGACACGCTCAAAGATGTCTTGCTGCAAGACTACCCAGCCTTTGAAGTGCTAGTGGTCGATCAAACCGCCACGCACCAGCCCGAAACTCAAGCGTATCTTGAGGAGTTGGCAAACAGCGGTAAAATTCGTTGGTTTCGCGTAGATTGGGCAAGCTTACCGGGTGCCCGAAATTATGCGGTACGGCGGGCAGTTGGGGAAATTGTGTTATTTCTGGATGATGATGTTCTGCTAAAGCCTGGATATTTAGAGGCTCATGCTCGCAATTATTTAGAGCGTCCGGAAGTGGGTGCGGTGGCAGGGCGAGTATTTGACCGGATGAAGTTGGAAGATTCCGGCAATAAGTTGACGATTGAGGATTTGCCCCCAGAAGCGATGGACCCTGGAATTGCCTGGTACCACATTGACTTAGTGCATACCGTGAAGCCGCAGCGCGTTCTGACTGCCAGAGGCTGCAATATGTCTTTCCGGCGAGAAATTTTTACGAAGCACGGACTGCATTTTGATGAGCGGTTTCGAGGGAGTGCGGTGCGCGAAGAGTCAGATTTTTGTCTAAGGTTGCGGCAGACAGGGTATCAGATTTGGTACGACCCCGATGCTGATTTAGTTCACCTAGGAGAAGAAACTGGCGGCTGTCACGATATTAGTACGCGATCGCTCCAGTACCAACTTACCTTCTATCACAACCACTTTCTATTAGGCTTCAAAAACCTCACCCCAGCTCAATGTCTGCGATTCTTTGCCAAGCTATTTGACTGTCACGTTTTAGGTCATCCCCCTTGTTACAAAAGCGGTTCTCCCATCAAAATCCTTAGTCGCGGTGTTTCCTACACTCTCGGATTCTTTAAAGCATTGGGTACAGTTATTCAATCTAACTGGGCAGATGGTCAAATATACACCCAGCTCGACAAAAAGGAGGCGTAGCTATGGAAAATAAAACAACACCCGATCTTCATGTGCTTCCCCTTTTTCTAAAAGCTTTGCTCATTCTCTCTTTGGTTTTAGGCATTTTTTTGAGGTTTTATCACCTCGACCAAAAAATTTATTCAAATGATGAGACTTTTAGCACCACATACATATTCGGTCAACGATTCTTAGCGGTTGATGATTCGGTAGTTGGAGTTGACGAGCTACAGAAGTATCAGTGGATAAATCCTGATATAAGTTTCAAGCAATCTATTCAAAGATTGGTAGTAGAACCCTATGTATTTCCACCTGTTTTTTCAGTGGGAATGCGAATCTGGTCAGAATTGGGAACCCATATATTTAGTAATCCGTTAATCATTCAAAGAAGCTTTTCAGCATTTATTAGTCTTTTTGTTTTAGTAAGTATTTATTGGCTATGTTGGGAATTATTTGAATTTCACCTTGTCGCCTGGATCGCCACAGCTTTAGTCGCTGTCTCTCCATTTCATTTACAATATGCTCAAGTGGTGCGACCGTATAGTTTACTGGCAGTCGTCACTTTATTATCCAGCGCGGCTCTTTTGAGAGCGATGCGAACAAAGACAAAACTTAGTTGGGTAATATATGGAATAACTGCTATTGGTGGTTTATATTCTAATGTACTATTTGGATTTGTTTTAATTGCACACGGGGCCTATGTTTTTCTTATCGAAAGATTTCGATTTAACAGAAATTTAATATGTTATCTACTTGCCTCGGCTTGTAGTGGATTAATTTTTTTGCCATGGTTTTATCTTTTTATGGCATCGGGTATGTCTTCGTATTCAGTCGATCAGGTATCAAGCCGCATCCCTTTGCTATCACTGATTAAGGTCTGGATAGACAATATAGTAACTACTTTTGTTGATTTTTACGATCCTTGGGCTGGTCTTACTCAAAGTTTACGATATTTACAATTATTTTTTATTCCTTTAATCTTAATAATTACTGGCTTTTCTTTTTATCTATTTTTCAAAAAAAATCCAGAACGGGTATGGTTATTTATTTTGACATTAATTGGGATGACAGGGATCCTACTAATGCTCAAGGATATAATTACCGGAGGTTCTATTACGACCCGTTTTAGATATTTAATCCCTACCGTTTTAGGTTTAGAAATAGTAGTTTCGTACTTTTTAGCTAATTGGTTAAGTTCCAAACAATCTTGGCAAAGAACATTTGGAAAAGTAGCAGCATCAGCCGTACTTCTAAGCGGAATTATATCTTGTGGAATCATTGCTCAAACTCCTTCCTGGTCGGCTTTTGGAAGCCCACACTATCCAGCGGTAGCTCGTACAATCAACCAAGCAACTCGTCCTCTAGTAATTACTGATAATTTAGGCCGTGCATTCACGATTAGCTATCTACTAGATTCAAAAGTACAGTTTAAAATACTGACTAAAAAAGCTAGCTCAGTCAATGTACCAGATGGTTATAGCGATGTTTTTTTATTGGAAGTGTCTAAAGGACTGCTTCAGAAACTAAAGCAAGAGCAGAACTATAAAATAGAACCTGTTTTGGTAGCACAGAATAATTCACCTAAAATACAGGATATTTGGCGTTTAGAAAAAAATTAAAGCTAATAGCCGAAACCTAAAAATTCAAAAATAGTTCTTGATATTCGCAATGAAAATTTTAGTTGCCAGTCACACTTATATCGTTGACCTCAACTGCGAGAAACTAAGGGCGTTAGCTCAACTGGAACCCGGAATTGAAGTAACTGTCGTTGTGCCGCGCCAGTGGCAACCTGGGGGTGTTCAAAATAAGACGATTGAAACTCAGCTGCGTCAAGAAGGCTCTTTTCAAATCGTGCCAGTTTCTAATTTCAGCCAGAACAACCAGGGAATGCTTACCTTTGGGGCTGACTTGATTTCTTTGTTGCGCCAGTTTCGACCCCAGATTATTCAAGTGGAACAGGGTTCAAAGGCTTTAGGGTATGCTCAGCTGATTACGCTTAATCGACTGTTAGGGCTGAAGGCCAAAAATGTGTTTTTTACCTGGTGGAACTTACCCTACGAACTAAAATTTCCGGTTTCCTTGCTAGAAGCTTATAACCTACGACACACTCACGGAGTGATTGCCGGAAATCAAGATGGTGTGGATATATTGCGGCAGCGTGGCTACGACGGCCCTAGCAAGGTGATGCCGCAGCTGGGTGTAGATGAAAGATTGTTCTCACCAACACCCCAGCCAGAATTGGCAGCAAAACTGGGGATTCAACCGGATGAATTTGTGGTCGGGTTTGTGGGGCGGTTTGTGGAAGAAAAAGGTCTGCTGACGCTGTTGCAAGCGTTGAAAGGCTTGCAGTCACGCCCCTGGAAATTGCTTTTACTCGGTCGCGGCCCATTGCAATCGGTACTACTAGAACAAGCCGCTGAGGCGGGGATTAAAGATAAATTGATTTTGGTGGAAAGCGTTCCTCATGACGCAGTTCCCTGCTATATCAACCTGATGAATACGCTAGTGTTACCTTCAGAAACAACTTATAAGTTTAAAACTTTGACTGCCGCTGGTTGGAAAGAACAGTTTGGTCATGTGCTGATTGAAGCGATGGCTTGCCAAGTTCCTGTAATTGGTTCTGATTCCGGGGAAATTCCGCACGTCATTGGAGATGCGGGGTTAATCTTTCCAGAGAAAGATGCAGTAGCTTTGCAAAATTGCCTGGGGCAATTGATGGAACAACCAGATTTAGCCCAGAAGTTGGGTAAGCTGGGTTATGAACGAGCGATCGCGCAATATACAAATACTGCATTAGCTAAGCAGCAATTAGATTTTTATAAACAGTTAGTCAAGAGTCAGTAGTGCTTACAACTGACAACTGACAACTGACAAACAAAATGAAAATTTTACAAATTGTCCCTTCAATTTCTTTAGTTTATGGGGGTCCCAGTCAGATGGTTCTGGGGCTATCAGAGGCACTGGCGTCTGAAGGGGTAGAGGTGACGGTACTAACAACAAATAGCAACGGTGATGTCGGTCAGCCACCCTTGGATGTGCCTCTCGACCGTCCGGTGGAACAAAACGGCTATCAAGTGCGTTATTTCCCCTGTTCCCCGTTCCGACGCTATAAGTTTTCCCTAGATTTGTTGCGCTGGTTAGCGGGACACGCGACTGAATTTGATTTAGCTCATATTCATGCTTTATTTTCGCCTGTAACCACAGCAGCGGCGACTGTGGCGCGATCGCGTCATTTACCGTATTTAATGCGTCCTTTGGGGACGCTAGACCCCGCAGACTTACGCAAGAAGAAGAGAATCAAGCAGATTTATGCGGCGTTGCTGGAACGTCCCAATTTAGCAGGTGCGGCGGGAATTCACTTCACCAGCCCCCAAGAAGCTAAGATTTCCGAACGCTTCGGAACTTCAACGCCGGATGTGGTAATTCCCTTAGGCGTAAAGCAGCCAGCAATCCTACCGAAAGGTCAAGCTAGAAGGAAATTAGGCATTCCGGAGACTCAGCCTTTGCTGCTGTTTATGTCTCGGATTGACCCGAAAAAAGGGCTAAATTTACTGATTCCAGCCTTGGAAAAACTTTTAGAAGAGGGTGCTGATTTTCACTTTGTGCTGGCAGGTGGAAATCCGCAAGATCCAGCTTATGAGAACAAAATTCGAGAACAGTTGCAAGCGTCACCTTTACGCGATCGCACGACTATAACCGGATTTGTAACTGGTGAGTCGAAAACTGCCTTACTACAAGATGCCGATGTATTTGTCCTCCCTTCCTACTACGAAAACTTTGGCATTGCTGTGGCAGAGGCAATGTGCAATGGAACCCCAGTGGTAATTTCTGACCAAGTTTATATCTGGGAGGAAATTCAACAAGCGGAAGCTGGCTGGGTTTGCACCTGTGATGTAGATAGTTTAACTGAACAATTGCGCGAGGCGCTGGCTGATGCTTTGGAACGACAGCGGCGGGGAATCAATGCCCAAGAATACGCTTTGAAAAATTACAGTTGGAAAGCGATCGCTCAAACAACGATTAAAGCTTACCAACAAATTCTTACAAGCAAAAGTAGTAGCGCGTCCAGTCTAATTTAGTGGGCTTACTCAGACCTGAAAAGCTTGAAATGTAAGCTTTCGGGCATTTGTTTAATCAAGCATTCTAGGCTAGACGCGCTACTACTAATAAGCGGCGTGACCTAACGCCAAACCAGCAACAAGCATTCCTAGAACTAGGAAAGGTTGAGCGCTTGCCTGATATTTCACATCATTTTTCAGGGGATCGCGCAGAAAATACATATCCTGAAAAGTGATTTGGGGGATGATGAGTAATATCAAGATTGCCGCATAAAGATTTTGGTGGATGCTAATTAAATACGCGGCAATTCCAGCTTGAAAGATATCAATCATCAGCACGCATATCCAAGCAGCCGTGCCAACGCCAAACATCACCGGAAGCGATTGTAGACCGAGTTGGCGATCGCCTTCAACGCTCTTGAAGTCATTCACTACGGCAATTCCTAACCCCGCCAAACTGTAGAACAGCGTCAGAAGCATAATCGTAGGGTTTAACTCGCCAAACAGCGCGTGACCTGTCCACCAGGGGAGAGCAATGTAACTCGCACCAAGGGCGTAATTGCCCAGCCAGCCATTTTTCTTCAGCTTCAGCGGTGGCGCAGAGTAAATATAGGCGAGAAACGTACCGCCCAAGGCAATGCAGGTGATGGTAGGAAAATCATGCCCCGCCCATCTATCTAAAACGTAGGAAAGCCCTAACCCCGCAAATAACAGTACCAAAATTTGCGTCACCACTTGGGGAACAGAAATGGCACCAGAGGGAATCGGACGGTAGGGTTCGTTAATCGCGTCGATATCGCGATCGTAAAAATCATTTAAAGTTTGGGTATACCCAACTAAAATAGGTCCCGACAGCAGCATACAAGTAGCGGCTTTCAGGACATTTTCCAGCGTCCAAGTGTATTCACCGGAAGAAGCCGCACCGCAGACAACGCCCCAAATCAAGGGAATCCAGGTAATCGGCTTCATCAACTGCAAGCGAATTTTCCAGATAGAAGTCTCGCCAGGAGCCGCACCTTTCATGCCCAGCAGTTGACGAGTTTTCGCACTCCGCTCAGATGGGTTGTTATCGGTTGTTTGTTGTTTGTCGGTTGTCATTTGCTAATGGGTAATAGGTAATAGGTAATGGGTAACGGGTAATGGTCATTATCAAGTACCCATTACCCATTACCAATTCTCAATGACCAATTAGAACGAAATCGCCAAGTAACTATTTTGAAATTTAGCGCCTTTGACGGGTTGACCGCTCAACTGGGGGGGTAAGGAGATATTGCGCCGCTGATCTCCGGCTTCGATGGTGACTTCAGGGCCGTATTGGGTGAGTTTTACCTGCTTTTTATCAAAACCAGGCAAGAATAGACGTACCTGACGACCTGGAATGTCAATCTCGATAGGTTTGGGCAGCCCCGATACTTGGCGCAAATCTGGGAGGGCGTCTATCAGTGGTTGCCAGTCACCCAATGGCGAGCTGGGAAGGGCACTGACCGCAAGTGGAGTAAAGTTTTCCGAAATACCTTCTGCGACCGATTCTTGGTTGAGCAGAACGCCTCCCACGGTCAGCCCGACTTGTTGGGCACTGCCCCAAAAATACTGAGCAGTTGCAACAGCAGTTGGCGCACCCGTCGTTACCAAATAGGCGGCAACGCGGTTGGGATCGGCGACTGCGGCTCTCCCTCGCTCCAGCAGATTGTTTACCTCATTCGTGGGCTGTTGGGCAAAATTATCCCCAGTCCATGACACATTGAGAACAGCGCTGCTGATGGGTTGAATAAAAGGCGAAACGGTTCTCCACAGGTCGGAATCTTCCACCACTTTCCGGAAGCGGCGAATATACCAGCTGAGGATCTCTGGCATCCCTAGCATCCGCAACGTGGTCTGGTCGCCGCTGCCGTCGTAGATGATGACGTCGTACTTGCCACTGGCTTCGTACTCGCGGATGGCGTTGAGAGCCAGGGCGCTGTCCATCCCTGGCAGAACGCCCAACTCCTGACCGTAGACATTTTTCAGCAGAGGCGTCCGTAGATACTGCGCTTCCAGTTTTTTGACTTCTTCCCAGCTGCGTTCGAGTAGCACGGCAGACTGGAACTGGACTACCTGTAAGTTTTGCTCCAGTTCCTGGGGGTCAACGCTAGGGGACGCCCCTAGGAGCAATCCGAGAGTGGGGCCGGGGTCTTGTCCGGCAAGTAGCACTCGCGCTCCCTTGCTTGCCAGTTGTTTGGCGGCTGCGATCGCCACTGTGGTGCGACCCGTGCCGCCTTTGCCCAAAAACGTTAAAATCAGGGCCATCTGTTCTTACTGTACGGGTTTCAGTTCATCTTCAAAAAACCAAGTGGTCGAGTTGTCGTCAAATTGCACAACGACCCCAACGCCACTACCATCTGTCATTTTGTAGCCTTTGATGCTGCCGACTTTCCCCAGTTTATTAGCAACAGCGGGAGAAACCCTGTCTCTGAGGCGGTATACTTTAACTTTTTGACCGATCTCCATTACTGCTCCGATGCAATGAACCATTCCAAATCATTCCACAGTTTAGGGCAAAACCTCGCAGATTGGTTTGATCGAGCGGTGACGAACCGAAGGGCGTCCTCTTAGGCATCGCTTTTTTCCGGTTCAGATGACCTCTTCCCAATGCCCATAGAAGGTATTTACGCCCATACTCGTTGCTCCGCTGCTTTGTTGCTCTAGCATCCAGATGACCAAGAGCCTGCTACCCTCGACTCTTGGCCTAAACTGTAACTCGTAAAACTTCTGCTTGTATTAGGGCAAATTTCTTATATTATCTTTAACTTAAATAGACTAGACTTGTTACAAAAGCCAACAAATGCCAAGAATCGGCAATGGGAACTCTAATGTTTAACTCAGCTTCATAGGAAAAAGTGGATTCGTGTTTCGGTTGTGAGAGAGTAGCAGGATTTGTTGAAGTCGATGAAAGCAGTTGTTCGCAAGGCTGGCAGGGTGAGGCGTTGGCTTCCGGTTAATGACCTGTGGTGGGTCAAGTTTGATTTATTAAGGACTTTAGTCCGAAGGGATTTAGAGGCTCGCTATAAAGGTTCAATTTTAGGCAATTTATGGCCGCTCCTAAATCAGGTATCGCAATTAGTAATTTATACCTACGTATTTTCCATTGTTCTTAAGGTCAAGCTCAATCTCAAGGGATTGCCAGCCGATAGTGCTACCTTTGGCTTGTGGCTTTTTGCTGGATTGTTGCCATGGATTGCCTTCACAGGCGGATTTTTGCAGGGATCTGTATCTGTAGTATCACAACCAAATTTAGTCAAAAAGGTAGTATTCCCCTTAGCTTTATTACCCCTTGTGCCTGTACTATCAACATTCATTGAGAGTGCCTTTGGCTTAATGGCGTTGATTGTGTTAATAGCATTATCCTTTCATACCTTACATACTACATTAGCTTTACTGCCTCTGATCTGGTTACCACAGTTGTTATTAACTGCTGGTTTTGGGTATTTGGGAGCAAGCATAACAGTATTTTTACGAGATGTGCCACAAACCCTAGCAGTGGTATTAAATTTTTGGCTTTATTTGACACCAATTCTTTACCCAATATCAGCTATTCCAAAAGAGTGGCAGAATTGGGTTCTTTGGGCAAATCCTTTAACGACACTTGCGGAAGTGTATAGAGACTTAGTCTTAGTAGGAAGCGTGCAGCATGGGGCAGAATGGGGATGTTTATGCGTAGTATCTCTATTACTATTCCTTGGGGGGTTAAGCGTGTATCGAAAATTACGTCCAGCCTTTGCTGATGTTCTCTAAATTTAGATTAATCTGCTAGTTGTGTCTTTAGTAGTGGTGTGATGAGTGAAATAGCAATTTCGCTGAACAATGTTTCAAAATGCTTTAAGCGTTATGCTCATCCTGTAGACAGGTTGCAGGAACTGTTGCTCCCAGGCAAGAGTAAAGCTGATGAATTTTGGGCTTTGCGAGATATTAATTTGGAAATTCCTAAGGGACAAACAGTAGGGATTGTAGGAAAGAATGGCTCTGGAAAAAGTACCCTGCTACAAATTATTGCCGGAACACTGACATTAACTACAGGCAATGTCCAAGTCAATGGTCGTGTTTCAGCTTTGTTAGAGTTAGGTAGCGGATTTAATCTAGAGTTTACAGGTCGGCAGAATGTATTTTTTAATGCCAAGATTTTAGGATTAAGTAAAAAAGAAACAGAAGAAAAATTTGATGAAATTGCTCGATTTGCAGATATTGGGGATTTTATTGACCAGCCTGTTAAAACTTACTCAAGTGGGATGTTTGTGCGTTTAGCATTTGCAGTTGCCACTAGTATTGATCCGGATATTTTGATTGTCGATGAAGCTCTTTCTGTTGGTGATGAGGCTTTTCAGCGCAAATGTTTTGCTCGTATTCAGGCAATTCAGGAAAAAGGCGGAACAATTTTATTTGTCTCGCATTCAGCCTCTTCGATAGTAGAACTTTGCAATACTGCTGTGTTAATTGATAAAGGTGAATTACTACTACGTGCAAATCCTAAGTTAATAGTTTCTAGCTATCAGAAACTGCTTTATGCCCCACCAGAAAAACAAAGTAGTTTACGAGATGAGATTCGCAATTTAAATAACCAGAATATCTTAAATATCAACTTACAAAACAATAATCCTATAGAGAGAAAAAATAAATATTCTCAAACAAAGGAAAAGAATATTTATGACCCAAACATGCGGCCTCAAAGTACTGTTTCCTATATAGTACGAGGTGCAGAAATTAAGCAAGCTCATATAACCACCTTATCAGGTGAACGCGCTAATATCTTACAAAGACGGAAAGGATATATATACACATACTCTGTTTGTTTTCATCAAACAGCTTATAAAGTAAGATGTGGTATGTTAATTAAAACTACAAGCGGCTTGGAACTAGGTGGAGCCACATCGCATACCTTTGATAATGCAATTGCTTGTGTAGAAAAAGGAAGTGTTCTTCAAGTTCAGTTTAAATTCCATTGCTGCTTACAACCAGGAGTTTATTTCTTGAATGCAGGAGTTTTGGGGATATTAGATACAGAAGAAATATATTTACACCGATGTATAGATGCAGCTATGTTTAGAGTACAACCAGAAGAAAACTTGTTAGAGACTAATTTTGTGGACTTTAACACAGAAACCTATGTATCGTTAGCCCAACCAAACTCTGATTTGGAACAAGTTGTTTAATAAGTATTGGTGTTCTTTGAACTTGCTTTAATAATTTTTAATCTTAATCTTTGCTAATGCTACCCCAAGAAGTAAAAAACTTAACATTAATCATTGCTGGAATGCATCGTTCCGGAACTTCTTTAACAGCTTCTCTACTGCAAAATGCTGGAATAAACATTGGTCAAAGATTGATGGAAGGTAACCCAACAAATGCTAAAGGACACTTTGAAAATCTAGATTTTGTAGACTTTCATAAAGAAGTTTTATTTTCCCAAGGTATTAGTCCCGAAGGTTGGACTTTAGAAAACAATATTAAAGTCCAAGAGCAGTTTATAAAGAAAGCAAAATTAATAGTTCAGAAAAATTCAGAAAATAATCTTTGGGGTTGGAAAGATCCACGCACAACTCTCTTTCTTCATTTTTGGGCAGATTTACTTTCTGAAGCTAAGTTTTTATTTGTTTATCGCGCTCCTTGGGAAGTAATTGACTCGCTATATCGAAGAGGCGATGAAATATTTCAGCACAACCCGAATTTTGCCTTAAAAGTTTGGATTAACTATAACCAAGCAGTACTAGATTTTTATTCTCAGTTTCCTGAGCGGTGTTTATTATTCAACCTTAATATTTTATCTAGCCATCAGGATATATTAACTAAAGCAATTGCTGAAAAATTTGGGATTTCTTTACAAGTTAAAGCAGCAGATATTTACGATCCAAAATTGCTTAATACTCAAATATCTAAGTCCCAAAGACCAACTTTAATAAAGAATTACTTTCCAGAAGCATTAGCTCTTTATGAGGAACTAAACATTCAAGCAGACACAAACAAATTATTTCCAAATTTGCCTTTAATTGAAGATGTTCAAGAGCAATCTTCCTTAGCATGGGTTCTGCAAGATTGGTTAGATATTCGCTGGCTACAAAAAAGTTTAAAGACTAATTTAGGTAATTTACAGCAATCCCAATCTCAGTTGCAACAAACGCAGACACAATTTGAGCAATCCCAATCTCAGTTGCAACAAACGCAGACACAATTTGAGCAATCCCAATCTCAGTTGCAACAAACTCAGGCACAATTTGAACAATCTCAATCTCAATTGCAACAAACGCAGGCTCAATTGCAGCAATCTCAATCTCAATTGCAGCAATCTCAATCTCAATTAGAGCGAGTGAAATCTCAATTAGAGCGAGTGAAATCTCAATTGCAACAAACTCAGGCAGAACTAGAGCGATCGCAATCCCAGTTGCGAAAAACTCAGACAGAATTTGAGCGATCGCAGTCTGACCTAGTATATGCTCAGACTTTAGTGACTGCAATGCAAACCAGTAAGTTTTGGAGGCTAAGGGTCGCTTGGTTCAAAATTAAGGGCTTCCTAAACTTGGTTCCCGCCTCAGAAATGTTTACACCTAATACTAATAAAGTATTAAATGTAGTTCATAAAATAGAAGATAAACAGATAAATTCTGAGTCTAGTCAAGTAAATTCTAAGTCTAGTCAGGAAGAAACATCCACTGATGACAGCTTAAAAATGTTTGCTTTTATTAGTGGCTGTCCTGGAGATGCTTATCGGTATCGGTGTCATCATCAAGCAGAAATTTTAAAATACCTTGGATATTCAGTTGATGTTTATGAACCAATGGTATTTTTATACGATCGACTTCTTTCTAAATATAAAATAGTTGTTGCTCATCGGGTTCCGCATACTTACGAATTTGAACAGTTTGTTATTAAAGCTAAACAACTAGGCATAAAAGTAATTTTTGATACTGATGATTTAGTATTTGATCCATCGCGTCTTTCTCAAATTGATGCTTACAATAGAATGGATAAACAAGAAAAGGCGCTGTATGAAGATGGTATTAAGCGCTATCGTAAATCCCTATCTTTATGTGATTACGTCACAGTAAGTACCGCTCGGCTCCAGCAAGAAATCAAAGAAAAATTTCCTAATAAAGATTCAATAATATTACGTAATCGTATTAGTGATGAAATGGAGCAAGGAGCAATTGAAGCTCGTAAAAGCTATGTTCCTAAGGATGGGATGCTTCGGATTGCGTATTTTAGCGGCACTAAAACTCATGCCAAAGATTTCGCAGAATGCGTTTTAGCTTTGAAAAGTATTTTGACTAAATTTTCTCATGTTCGTCTCCTAGTAGTTGGACATCTAGATATTCCCGAAGAATTACAGGAAGTTAGCTCACAGATAGAGTTTATTCCGTTTATGCCTTGGAGGGATTTACCAAAAATCTACCGAAAAGTTGATATCAATCTTGCGCCACTGGAAAAGAATAATGCTTTTACGGAATCGAAAAGCGAACTTAAATATTTTGAGGCGGCGCTTTTATCAGTCCCAACTATTGCCTCAGATACAACTGCTTTCCGTGTCGCTATTCAAGATGGAGTTAATGGACGACTATGTAAGACTTTAGAGGAATGGGAAACTGCTTTATACAAACTTGTAACTGACGACAAAATAAGACAGCAAATGGGGCAGAAAGCCTTTGAGGATGTAAATTGTCGCTACCTAACACGAGTTTCAGCCTTAGAAAATTTGAAATTATGGAACACTTTATTAGGTGGAAGTTTAGCAGCCAATAAACCTCTTTCAATTGCTTTTATTCTACGAGCGCCAATTGCTCAAACGGGTGGAGGTTATAAGCAGATTTTTTACCTAGCCCATTATTTAGCCGCACAAGGTTATCAAGTACATATTTATGTTGAACCTATCGCGCATCTAGCAGGTTCTACGCCTGAACAAGTTCAGAAATTTTGCGAGGATAATTTTGGCAAGAGCAAAGCAATCATTCATTGTGGTCATCAAGGTATTCTAGACTCTGATGTAGCAATTGCAACCAATTGGCCTACAGCCTATGTTGTCGAGGGGTTAATTAATACAAGATTTAAAGCATATTTTATTCAAGATTACGAACCTCATTTCTACGATCCAGAGGATATTTGTTTTAAACAAGCAGAAGCGACTTACGATTTACATTTGGGAATGATTTGTATTGGCAAGTATTTAGCCGAAGTTTTGAGTAAAAGAAATCGCATCAAATACCCCTATATAAACTTCTCATTGAATGAAGCTTTCTTAGCAAAAGAGCCGATTCTGGAGCGGCATTTAGATACAAATAAATCCTGCTCAATTTTATTTTTTGCTCGTCCTTATATCCCTAGGCGTAACTTTGCCTTAGGGGTTGAAATATTAGATAAATTGCATAAGCATAATCCTAATGTGCAAATTAAGTTGTACGGACTGGAAGAAGCTTTAGAACTGCCATTTCCTTACGAAAATTTAGGTGTTTTAACTCAAGCAAAAGCAGCAGAAGCAATGCGCTCATCTGATATACATCTATCTTTTTCTATGACCAATATCAGCACAGTAGTGTTTGAAGCAATGGCTTGCGGTTGTGCCACAGTAGAAGCAGATGTTCCTCCAGTGAGAGCAATGGTTGATGATGAAGCTTGTATTTTATGCGAGCCTAATGTAGGATCTGTTTTTCAGGCATTAACAAACCTTGTAGATAATTCTGGACTAAGACACAAAATTGCAACTGCTGGTTATCACTCTGTCAAAGACTTAACAGTTAAAAATATGTGTTCTCAATTTGAGAAAATTATTAGAGAATATAGCTTTAACTTTAGAAGTTGAATGAATATACACAGATAAAAAAGAGAAAATTGATTTTGTTTAAAAAATTTAGAATTCAGAGTAAAAGAATGATTACTAGAGCAGATTATCAGTTAAACCGCTTACAATTTTTAAATAATTTAGTTGACTTAGAAAAATCAGAAGGTTTAGAAATAGGAGCTTGCGACTTACCAACTGTCTCCAAAGAGGTTGGCAATTGCGAATTTGCAGACTTTCGTTCAGCAGAAGAAATGATTCGTCTCTGGAACCTGCCGCCAGAGACAGTAATGCCTGTCAAATACATTCTCCAAAGATATAGTGAGGTTCACACTCAAATTAACAAAAAGTTTGATTTTGTAGTTCTATGCCACGTTATTGAGCATATTCCTAATGTCATTGGCTATATTAAGGATTTACACAATTTGCTCAAACCAGGAGGGGTAATTATTATTGCCTGTCCAGATAAGAGAAGAACTTTTGATGCCTCAAGACCTTCAACTACAATAGAACATCTGCTAGACGATTATTATAATAATTGTAACTATCCTTCATTAGAGCATATCTTGGAATTTGCCAAGGCTGCATCTGACGATTTAAGGCAGAAAAGCATAAAATCACCTAAAGAGTTTTATGAATGGGGATGCAAAAATTTTGAATCGGGAATGGCAGATGCTCATTGTCACGTTTGGACAGATGAAGAGTTTTTTAACCAAATTAGCTATTTGATTGAAGCGGGTATGATTGAAGGGTTGGAAATTGTTGATAAACAATACAATAATATTGTTTATAACGAATTCTTGATTGCTCTAAAATCTGCCAGATAAATTCAGCCTGAACTATAATAGTCAAAAATAATATTTATAGTGAATGTAAGGGTTTTCATTACTAATTAATTGAATATATTTCAATAGTGTTGTCTTTACATCGCTTTGCTGGAGTGATACTACATAAATGAGCGAGCAATACAAGATAGCAGGTTATATAACTGCTTATGAAAATCCAACAGCAGTTATAGATTGTATCAATGCTATTACTTGCCAATCCTTGCCCGTTGAGAAGTTACTAATAGTAGATAACTCCAGCACGAAGCCTTTATTACATCTTACTAATCAAGAAAATATTTTAATCAAATTTCATCCAGAAAACATAGGAATTGGGGCTGGTTTAACTTGGGCAATTGCATGGGCTATTAAACAAGGATATGACTTTTTATGGGCTTTCGATCAAGATAGTGTCCCTGAATATAACTGTCTTGAAATTCTTCTAGAAGTTTATAAAAAATTTTCAAGTAATAAATATAAAATTGGTATTACTGCACCTACTCCTATAGATAGTAGAAACAATAAAATAGTCCAAGGTGCTGTTTTTAAAAAAGATAGTTTTAGAGGGTATGGCTCAGAGAGCCTAACTAATCCTTATGATTGTGATGCACCAATTACTTCTGGTTCTCTAATCTCTATCGCTGCTGCTAAAACTATCCCACCGCCACGTAGCGATCTATTTATTGATGGAATAGATTTGGATTATGGACTAAGACTAAAACAAGCAGGTTACCATAATTTAATTGTTCCTAATGCTTTTATGAAGCATAATTTTGGAGAGCCTTTAAAAATCAAGTTTATTAATAAAGAAATTATTATCCAAAAATACTCGGCGTTACGTCATTATTATATTTGTAGGAATCATACTTATTTAGAAACTAATTATGCCCAAGGTGTATATAAGTTTATAAGCGTTTTAAGAAGAGTCAAGTATTTAATTTATACTATTATTAAAATAATAGTATTTGACCCTAAAAATAAATTTTTCAAAATGTGGGGTTGTTTAATAGGAACATTTCATGGTTTGATAGGTAAGCTTGGTAAAACTTGGAATTGATATTCAAATTAGTATACTGATGAACATCATAACTACTGCAATTCCTGATGTATTAGTGATTGAGCCGCAAGTTTTTGGTGATAGTCGCGGTTTCTTTTTTGAGAGCTACAATCAAAACAGCTTTATAGAGAAAGCTGGAATTTCAGCTAACTTTGTGCAAGATAATCACTCACGTTCAGTTAAAAATGTTTTACGTGGGTTTCACTACCAAATCCAACAACCTCAAGGAAAGTTAGTCCGTGCTGTTGTTGGTGAAATTTTTGATGTCGCAGTAGATATTCGCCAAAACTCTCCGACTTTTGGTCAGTGGGTTAGTTGTATTCTTAATGCTGAAAATAAAAAGCAATTCTGGGTTCCTGCTGGTTTTGCTCACGGATTTTTAGTTATTTCAGAAGTAGCGGAAGTTCTTTACAAAACTACTGATTATTACGCCCCTCAACACGAACGTTGTATTCTTTGGAACGATCCTGATTTAGCTATAGATTGGCCTTTAGATGGGACACCAATACTATCTGTAAAAGACCAAGCTGGTAAAACTATAAAAACTGCTGAGGTTTTTTGATGACAAAAATATTACTTACTGGTAGTGCAGGGCAAGTAGGTCAAGAATTACAGCAAGTATTTACTAATGCAGAAGTAATAGCTGTTGCACGTGAAAGAGTTGATTTTACACAGCCAGAAACCCTGCGTCAGATAGTCCAAGAAGTTCAGCCGCAGGTAATTATTAATGCTGCCGCTTATACGGCAGTGGATAAAGCCGAAAGTGAACCAGAACAGGCTGACGCTGTAAATGCTTTAGCGCCTGCTATCCTAGCCCAAGAAAGCCAAAAATTAGGCGTGTACCTAATTCATATTTCTACAGATTACGTTTTTGACGGCAAAAACGGTTACCCTTATCAAGAAACTGACAATACTAACCCTGCAAGCACTTACGGTCGCACAAAATTAGCCGGAGAGCAAGCAGTTCAAGAAAACTGCAATAACTATATTATTTTGCGGACAGCTTGGGTATACGGCACCTACGGCAAAAGTAATTTTGTCAAAACCATGCTGCGACTGGGTGGGGAACGCGAGGAAATCCGCGTTGTTGCCGATCAAATTGGTAGCCCGACTTGGGCAAAACATTTAGCACAAGCGATCGCGCAACTCATTCCCCATCTGACACCAGAAATCGCCGGAACCTACCACTACACCAATAGCGGTGTCGCCAGCTGGTATGACTTTGCTGTTGCCATCTTTGAAGAAGCCAAACACGTGGGGTTCCCCTTAAAAGTCCAGCGCATCATCCCCATTACTACTGCTGAATATCCCACTCCCGCACATCGTCCCGCCTATTCTGTCCTTTCCTGTGGGAAAATATCTGCGGTTATGGGAACTTATCCCCCCCACTGGCGACAGGGATTGCGGCAGATGTTACTGGAGTACATAGGCGATGAAAGCTTTAATTCTCTCCGGCGGTAAAGGCACGAGGCTGCGTCCTCTCACCTATACGGGGGCAAAACAACTCGTGCCCGTCGCGAACAAACCCATCCTCTGGTACGGCATCGAACGCATCGTTGCCGCAGGCATTACCGACATTGGTATTATTATCAGTCCCGAAACCGGCGCAGAAGTTCAAGCCAAAACTGGCGATGGTGATCGCTTCGGTGCCAGAATTACGTACATTCTCCAGGAACAGCCAGCAGGACTTGCCCACGCCGTCCAAATTGCCCAACCTTTCTTGGAAGATGCACCCTTCATCATGTACCTGGGCGATAACCTGATCCAGAACAATTTAGATCCATTTCTGGACACCTTCAAAGCCCAAAACTTGGACGCGATGATTCTCTTGCGTCCAGTGGCTAATCCCAGCGCCTTTGGTGTCGCCAAAGTGGATGAGAAGGGACGAGTATTGTATCTGGTAGAAAAACCCCAAGTTCCTCCCTCCAATCTCGCCTTAGTGGGGATTTACTTTTTCGATCGCAGCATCCATCACGCCATTGCTTGTATCCACCCATCTAAGCGAGGCGAACTGGAAATTACAGATGCCATTCAATGCTTGATCGACCAGCAAAAAAGCGTAGAAGCGTGTCAATTAGAAGGCTGGTGGCTGGATACTGGTAAAAAAGACGATCTTTTGTCAGCCAATCAAATTATTCTAGATAGTTATCTTGTCGGCTCAGTTCAAGGTGAGCTGGATGACCACACTCAAATCATTGGACGAGTGGAAATTGGTACAGGGTCAAAAGTCGTTAACAGTACCATTCGGGGTCCCGCGATTATTGGTCGAGACTGCCATATCGAAAACTGCTTTATTGGACCCTATAGTAGCATTGGCGATTGCAGCATCCTAATCGACGCCGATCTTGAGCATAGTGTTATCTTACAGGGCGCTCAAGTGGTGGGAATTCATCAACGAATTGTGGATAGCCTGATTGGGCAACGTGCCCAGCTAACCGCTGCCCACCGCCGACCCAAGGCCCTGCGTTTTATGATTGGTGATGATTGCCACGTTGAACTGACGTGATCTATTTCGTTACAGTTAACTATTATTCAACAGATTTAGTTACTCAACTCATTAGATCGTTTCCGGAGGATAGCGAGGTTCCCTATCAGGTTGTTATTGTCAATAACTCTCCAGATGATGCTTCAATTGAGCAAGTCAAAACTGATAATATTCTAATTCTTGAAGCAAAAACTAATCTAGGATTTGGCAGAGCCTGTAACTTAGGTTTAAATTGGGTTTACGAGCAAGATAATGAAGCAATCGTTTGGATTATCAACCCGGATAGTTACCTTTTAGAAAAATCTCTAGAATACGTGCCAGCCTTTTTTAAGACTTATCCAGAACTTTCTATTGTTGGCACTCTTATCTATACACCGACACGAGAAGTTTGGTTTGGTGGAGGACGGTTTATTCATGAAACGGGAACAATTCTCTCTGAAAATCTGTTATTGAGGCATCCAAAATTAGCCTATATACCATGCGATTGGGTTTCGGGATGTAGTCTGCTGGTCAATTTCCGAAAGTTTCCCAGTTGTCCTGAGTTTGACCCGGCTTACTTTCTTTATTATGAAGATTTTGATTTTTGTAGACGCTATTCCCTAGAGGGGCATTTAATCGGTATTACCTCTCTGATTCGCGTCGGACATCAACCATCTTCGATTACAAACAGAAACATTTTTAATAAAATTAAGCACAGTACCTATAGCTACTTGCTAATTTTGGAAAAATATGCAAGTTTAACAGTGCGATCGCTACGGTTTCTCCGTCTTATTTTCCATGCGTTTATGTTACTTGTAGTAAAACCGTCGGTAGCCCTTGGTAAACTTTACGGCGTCTTCCTCTATTTAAAAAAGCGATACTAACCTTGCTGTCTCCACTCCTAGTCAATCTTTCCTTCATTTTTTCCCAACCGACTGGCATCAGCACCTATGCCATAAATCTTTTTCCGCACCTCCAGCCTCTCGAACCAACCTTACTGACAGCCCAAAATTTTCCCAACTATCGCTGCTATCCAGTTCCGTCGGATCTAACCCCCGCCCAAGGGTCAAAAGGGCATTTTCGCCGTCTGCTGTGGACGCAGTGGCAGTTGCCCGAAATTTACAAAAAATTGAATTCTAGTTTAATCTTTTCCCCAGTTCCAGAAGCGCCGTTGTATGCGGGTTGCCGTTCAGTGGTGATGGTTCACGATCTTATCCCGCTGAGGTTTCCCAAACGCTTTTCTCCCCTAACGCCCTACTTCCGCTACTACATTCCCCAAGTTTTAGCGCAAGCTGAGCATATTATTTGTAACTCTAGGGCGACCGCTCAGGATATTATTTATCTTTTCGGTATCCCAGAAGATAAAATTACGCCAGTTCATTTAGCTTATGACGTCAATCATTTTCGGTTTCTAGATATTCCTACTAGGAATTATTTCCTCTACGTCGGTCGCCAAGATCCCTACAAAAATATTGCTCGGTTAATTGACGCATTTGCTACTTTACCAAGTTGCCGTGATGATGAATTATGGATAGCCGGAGCTAGAGATAAACGTTATACGCCTGTGTTGATGGCGCAGGTGGAACAGCTAGGTATAAAAAATCAAGTAAAGTTTTTAGATTACGTTTCCTACGAGGAATTGCCGACGCTAATCAATCAAGCGATCGCTCTCGTCTTCCCTAGCCTCTGGGAGGGCTTTGGACTGCCCGTTTTAGAAGCAATGGCGTGTGGCACCCCCGTGATTACTTCCAACCTCTCCTCGCTGCCAGAAGTCGCGGGTGACGCCGCCCTTTTAGTCAATCCCTACAACGTGGGAGAAATTGCCGAAGCGATGCAGGCAGTCGTAATAGATTCAGGATTGCGATCGCGTCTTCGTCAAGCTAGTCTCGCTAGAGCCAGTCAATTTAGCTGGACAAAAACGGGACAAGCAACTGCCCAAGTCCTTCAGCGATATTTATAAACACTGCGAAAATTATCAAAGTTACAGGTGGCAAATTGTCAAGTTAAGATTGGGAGCCAGCTCAAGATTCGCCTTCAAGCTTCAATTCCTCTTGCCTCCCCAGGTAGATTTCTTTTTATCAAAGGTTTGTCAAAATAATTGACAATTAATGGAAGAGGCTCAGCATGAACCGGCGAGCATTGTTGCTACTAAATCGCCACGCACGCCGAGGAAAAGAAGGTCTATCAGAGGCGGTTGCCAAATTGCAGGAGTTAGGCTTTGACCTGCAAGAAGAGTCCACACAAAAGCCCCAGCAGATACCAGAAATTATCCGTCGTTACCGCGATCGCGTCGATCTCGTTATCATTGGTGGCGGAGATGGCACCCTAAATGCCGCCGCCGAGGGTCTGATTGACACGCAACTCCCGTTGGGCATCTTGCCTTTAGGAACAGCCAACGACCTGGCACGAACCCTTTCAATTCCTGTCTCCCTCCCCGAAGCTTGCGAGGTAATTGCAACAGGTCAAAAACAGCGAATTGACTTAGGTTGGGTGAATGGAAAGCACTTCTTCAATGTTGCTAGTCTCGGATTGAGCGTGCAAATTACTCAACAGCTAACCAAAGAAATTAAGCAACGCTGGGGAGTCCTCGCCTACGCAGTCACCGCCATCCAGGTGATTGGGCGATCGCGTCCTTTTCTAGCAAAAATTCGTCTCAATGGCGAATCTATTCAGGTGAGAACCGTTCAGATTGCCGTAGGCAACGGACGATATTACGGCGGTGGCATGACCGTTGCTGACGATGCTACCATTGACGATCAGCGCTTGGATGTGTACAGCTTGGAAGTTCAAAATGCATGGCAGATCGTCCGATTGCTACCTTCCATGCTAAAAGGAAAACAAGCAGAATGGCCTGAGGTGCGAAGTCTTCAAGGGCGGGAAATTGAGGTATCCACGCTAAAACCTCTCCCGATTAATACTGATGGTGAAATCACCACTTACACCCCTGCCAAATTTCGCCTAATTCCTGAAGCGATATCGGTTTTAGTTCCACAATCACCCCTACGCACTCCTTAAAATACCTCCCAGTCACCGGATTTAAGCCCTATGATTAAGTGCTAGTAGGTGTTAAAGCATTTCCCGTGACCCCATCTCCTTCACATTCAAAACCCGATCTAGCAAGCGTCTGGCATACTCTACCAGTGGACAAGACACTGGAGCAGCTAGCAAGCGACCCAGAAGTTGGTCTGACGACCCAGGAAGCCAAACAGCGGTTGCAGCAATACGGACCCAACGAACTGCAAGAAACTGCGGGTCGAAGTACCTGGGAAATCTTGCTCGATCAGTTCAAAAACATCATGTTGTTGATGCTGATTCTAGTAGCACTGATTTCCGGGATTCTAGACCTGGTGGATTTACGCGCTGGCAGATTAGCCCCTGGTGAAATTCCCTTCAAGGACACAATTGCAATTTTACTGATTGTCATCCTTAACGGCGTCTTGGGCTATCTCCAGGAAAGCCGCGCCGAAAAAGCACTTGCCGCCCTCAAGAAGCTTTCCTCTCCGAAAGTGCGAACGATCCGCGATGGCAGACAATTAGAGGTGGACGGCAAGGATCTTGTTCCAGGAGACATCATGCTCCTCGAAGCAGGGGTGCAGGTTTCCGCCGACGGGCGTCTAATTGAAGAGTCAAATCTGCAAGTGCGGGAATCGGCACTAACCGGCGAAGCTCATCCATCAAGTAAGCAGGCAGCGGTGCATCTGAGTGAAGAAACCGCGTTGGGCGATCGCATTAACTTAGTCTTTCAAGGCACTGAAGTCGTCCAAGGGCGCGGCAAGGTCATCGTCACCGGCACTGGTATGAAGACGGAACTCGGCAAAATTGCCGATATGCTGCAATCCGTCGAAGCTGAAGACACCCCGTTGCAACAGCGAATGACCCAGCTGGGCAACGTGCTGGTGACGGGTTCTTTGATCTTAGTTGCCATCGTCATCGTCGGCGGAATGCTGCATAATTTCTTCAGCCAGGGGCGTTGGAACTGGAATGTCTTGCAAGACCTTGTGGAAGTTTCTCTATCGATGGCAGTGGCGGTAGTGCCAGAAGGCTTGCCAGCAGTCATTACAGTGACGTTGGCACTGGGAACCCAGCGGATGGTACGCCGCCACGCACTGATTCGCAAACTCCCAGCGGTAGAAACCCTCGGTTCTGTCACAACTATCTGCTCGGATAAAACCGGCACCCTCACCCAAAATAAAATGGTGGTGCAGCGGGTAGACACGGCAAACCATACCTTCCGCGTTACCGGCGAAGGTTACATCCCTACCGGAGAATTTTATCTCGACGAGCGGCAGGTAGCCGCAGAGCAGTATCGGGATCTGCAAATCCTGATGCTTGGCTGCGTGCTTTGTAATGACGCAATGTTACAGCACGACAAGAATGAGTGGGCAATTCTCGGCGACCCCACAGAAGGGGCATTAATTGTCCTGGCTGGGAAGGGAGGAATTGATAAGGAACCGCTAAGCCGCCAAATGCGCCGCGTTGCCGAGTTTCCTTTTTCCTCCGAACGCAAGCGGATGAGCGCGATCTGCGAAGCGGGCGCTTGGATTCAAAACACGCCTTTTTCTAGCAGCCACCTGATGTTTACGAAGGGTTCTCCAGAGTTAATTTTGGAGCGTTGTACCCAAATTCAGGTAGGCGACCAGAGCGAAGTTCTGCGCGATGAGCAACGAACTCAAATTCTGGAGCAAAATAACCAGATGGCAAGTAAGGGCTTGCGGGTACTGGGATTTGCTTACAAGCCTTTAGAGAGCGTTCCGCCCGAAGGATCGGAGGAAACAAACGAGCAAGAATTAGTTTGGCTGGGTTTAGTCGGAATGCAGGATGCTCCGCGTCCGGAAGTGCGGGATGCAGTCGCTAAATGCAAAGCCGCTGGAATTCGAGCCATGATGATTACTGGCGACCACCAGCTAACAGCACAAGCGATCGCCCAAGATTTAGGGATTGCCCAAGAAGGCGATCGCGTCCTCACAGGTCAACAACTGCAAAAGTTTAGTCCAGAGGAGCTAGATCAAGTCGTTGACGAAGTTAGCATCTACGCCCGTGTTGCCCCCGAACACAAACTCCGCATTGTTCAAGCCCTCCAGCGTCGCGGTAGATTTGTCGCCATGACCGGCGATGGCGTCAACGATGCCCCAGCACTCAAACAAGCCGACATCGGCATCGCAATGGGCATTACCGGCACCGATGTCAGCAAAGAAGCCAGCGATATGGTGCTGCTGGACGACAACTTCGCTACCATCGTCGCCGCTACCGAAGAAGGGCGAACGGTTTACAGTAATATTCGCCGCTTTATCAAATACATTCTGGGAAGCAACATCGGCGAAGTGTTGACCATTGCCGCCGCACCTCTGCTTGGCTTGGGGGGCGTTCCGCTCTCGCCCTTGCAGATTCTCTGGATGAACCTCGTCACGGATGGTTTACCCGCTCTCGCCCTTGCTGTAGAACCCGCAGAACCCGATGTGATGCGCCGTCCTCCCATGAATCCCCGCGAAAGTATTTTTGCCCAAGGGCTGGGTTCTTATATGGTTCGGATTGGGATTATCTTTGCGATTATCAGTATTGCTTTAATGGCATGGGCTTACAACTATACTCATGCACCAGGCTATCAGGGTGATCCAGAGGTTTGGAAAACGATGGTCTTTACAACCTTGTGTCTCGCTCAGATGGGACACGCTTTGGCGGTTCGTTCTAACAGCCGACTGACGATCGAGATGAATCCCTTTACCAACCTGTATTTGTGGGGAGCAGTGGTTGTCACCACGGCGTTGCAGCTAATGCTCGTCTACGTACCTCCTCTGCGTTCTTTCTTTGGAACTCACTACCTGAATCTTACTGAACTCGGTATTTGCATCGCCTTCAGTTCCTTAATGTTCGTTTGGGTTGAGATGGAAAAACTGTTTATCCGTTTTTTTTACAAAGGCAGACGGTAATGGGTAATAAGTAATGGGGAATTAGGGACTGGTTATTGGAAGAATCTAGGCTGAAAATAATCACCCATGCCCCATTACCCATTCCATTACTAATGATCCATTAGCTATGTATCTCAAAACCCTCCACTTGCGCCAGTTTCGCAACTACTTGGATTGTGGAGTTGATTTCGAGGCTCCTAAGACGATTTTGGTGGGGAATAATGCCCAAGGAAAATCCAATCTTTTGGAAGCAGTCGAGTTACTATCAACCCTCAAAAGCCATCGAGCCGGACGCGATCGCGACCTGATCCGCGAAGGCGCGGCGGACGGTAAAATTACAGCCACGCTGGAACGCGCTAACGGCTTAGTGGATCTGGCTTTAACCCTCCGCACTCAAGGGCGTCGCACCGCAGCCATTAACCAAGAAGCTTTGCGACGCCAAATGGATTTTCTCGGCGTCCTCAACGCTGTAGAATTCTCCAGTTTAGATTTAGATCTAGTGCGAGGTGCCCCCGAACAACGCCGCAACTGGCTAGATTCCATCCTCACCCAGTTGGAACCCGTCTACGCCCACATTTTGCAGCAATATAACCAAGTATTACGGCAGCGCAACGCCTTATTAAGACAAGAAGCGAGAAAAGCCCAACCTTCTTCTAGTAACAGGCAAGAGGAAATTTCCACCGATGGGGACTTGAATCGTGACTCAGAATTGGCGTTGTGGGATGTCCAATTAGCGATCGCGGGTTCTCGCGTTACCCGTCGTCGAGCCAGAGTCCTGACACGGCTGGCACCTCTCGCTCAGGCTTGGCACGCTAGCATTAGCGGTAGAGCTGAAGTGCTGGAATTAAAATATGCCCCCAATGTCACCCTGGAGAAGGAAGAACCCGAAGCGGTGCAACAAGCTTTTCTAGAGAAAATTCAACAGCGTCGGGTCGTCGAACGTCACCAAGGCACAACCCTCGTCGGCCCTCACCGGGACGAAGTTGAGTTTACCATCAACCAAACACCGGCAAGAATTTATGGCTCCCAAGGTCAGCAGCGAACCCTAGTCTTGGCACTGAAACTGGCAGAGCTAAAGTTGATTGAAGAAGTCGTTGGAGAACCGCCACTGTTACTACTTGATGATGTTCTAGCCGAGTTAGACCCAAACCGCCAAAATCAACTGTTAGATGCCATCCAAGACCGCTTTCAGACCCTGATTACCACTACTCACTTAGGTTCCTTCGATGCCCAGTGGTTGAATTCTTCTCAAATTCTCTCTGTTCAGGCAGGACAAATAAAACGATGAAGTTTGTTAGTTGCATAAGGACGGATTGAAGCCAAATATTTGTAAATAGCCAACTAGATGGATAAACCTGCACCTACAACAAGTCGTTCTTTCTCTTTTAGTGTTAATCGCTGGCTTGCAGCCTCTAACCTTATTCTCAAATCCGGAGTCACCCTCAGAAGTCTCGTATCCACCAATATGTTCTAAAGAGAGAATCCGTGCCTTACTTATTTAACGAACTGTCAACCTACGCCCAGATTGATTGTGACGTAATTAACCTTGCTGCTATGCGAAAAATGGATATGGCTATGGATCGGGATGAGATTGCAGGACTGGGCGCTTCGTTGCGACGGATCAATCAGAAGCTATTGACCTCAGCCAAGGGAGATGGCGTCAAAAGAGTATGGTATCAGGGTGGAGAACCTTATTTCGATCTGTTTATTGACCTGCGAGAAGATGATATCGAGTGGTTTCAGTTGACTTTACGTGGGAAATCGCTGTCGTGGAATCGAGCAGGTTGGCAAACAGGGATAACGAATGAAGGCATTGTCAATGACATTACTTTTTATCCTGCTAGCAAACTGATTAAAACAGACAATCGCCCTGATTTTGCGTTCATTGAATTAGCATATTCCATCCTGCAAACCCGCGCTGGTGATGCGATTGTTGATAAAATACTGGTGCTGTTGAAGCCTGAATAACGAATGGCTAGTCGCTAATCAAAGCCCTTTTTTGCCCAATTAGCAATTAGCCTATACCCTAATCATTAAGCTTATTTGTAAATTATTTTAGGTGCAATATACCAGCACGAATTTGGGTTTAATGTATTTGTTCTTGCTCGTTATCCTAATTTTGAGTCGTTGCTGGAGCCTTTTTATTATTCTTTTTTGATAAGAAAAATAGCCCTCGATTCCTCATTTTTGAAGAGCTAAGAACCATTGGACTCATTGGACTCTCTTCTAGAAAGGGAAATATTTGCTCTTAGGATACTTGTGCTGATTTTATATAGACAATTTATGAATTAGCCCTCTATCTAGGGATTTATTTTCTTTCATAAAACATAAATATTTATTGCAATCAAGTAATGATTTATTGCACATAACTAAGAATTAGCAGAAGTTTGGGTGTATCACAGTTTACAATTGCCAACAGTACCCCTGTGGAAATTACTGGATGGGTTCACAATGCAGCCCAACGCCCTGCCGCTTCCTTGCCTATCTCTAGACCCTGCTATTGACCGTCAGCCTCTGACTGTAGCGCCTGACACACCTCTCCTTGATGTATTGGCGCTAATGAGCCAGTTACGGAGTAGTTGTGAGTTGCCCAGAGGAACCCAAGCCAGAGGGACACAAGCAGACACCAGTGCAGCGTCAGAAGACCCAAGCTGGGAGGCGAGCGAGGGAATGAACGCCGCCTTGCCGCACCCTGCATCCTGTTGGTTGTCACAAGAGGAGACCGATTTTGACACTGCCGATGCCGCAGGTCATTGTGTCTTAGTCATGCAAGGATCGCAGCTTGTGGGAGTCTTTACAGAGCGCGATATTGTTAGACTGACTGCCGCCAGAGCTTCCCTAATTAACGTCAAAATTGCCGATGTCGTCACGCAACCAGCCATTACCCTCAGACAATCAGAAGCTCACGATGTTTTCACGGCTCTTTCCTTGTTTCGTCAGCACCGAATTCGCCATTTGCCAATCATTGACGATAATGCAGGGGTAGTCGGAATTGTCACGCACGATAGTATTCGCAAAGCGTTGCAACCCGTTAATCTTCTAACGCGATTGCGATACGTTGCGGATGTGATGACATCCCAAGTCGTTCATGCGCCTATAACGGCTTCTGTTCTCGATTTAGCCCAAATCATGGCGAGTCAGCTAGTCAGCTGTGTCGTCATTACAGAACAGAGGGAAAACAAAATTGAGAACAAGCCAATAAAGACGCTTAATTCTCAATTCCCAATGCCCGTAGGCATTGTCACCGAGCGAGATGTGGTGCAGTTTCAGGCGATGGAATTAGACTTGTCGAAATTGCAGGCAAAAGACGTAATGAGTACACCCTTATTTTGTCTGCAACCCTCAGATTCCCTATGGGTTGCCCATCAAGAAATGCAGCGGCGGCGCGTGCGACGTCTGGTAGTTGCTAGCAATCAGGGCGAATTACTCGGCATTGTCTCCCAAACCAGCCTGCTACAAGTGCTGAATCCGGCGGATATGTACAATGTCATTGAGGTATTGCAGCAGGCAGTAGAAGAGCGTACCAAAGCATTAGAAAATAGCAACGAGCGATTGCGTTGTGAAATTGCTGAGCGCAAACGAGCTGAAAAGGCATTGCGACAAGCGCACGATAACTTAAAAAAACAAGTAGAGGAACAAACTGCCGAATTGGCTCAAGCGAATGTGCTTCTCAAAAAGGACATTATTGAGCGTGTCGCAGTAGAGGCGGCTTTGCGGAAATCAGAGGCGCAAAAGACAGGATTAATCGCGTCTCTACAACAACAAGCCGAACATCTGGAACAAACTTTACACCAACTGCAAAAAACCCAAGCCCAGCTGATTCAAACAGAAAAAATGTCCAGTTTGGGGCAACTGGTAGCTGGTATTGCCCACGAAATTAACAATCCGATTAATTTTATTTACGGCAATCTCAGCTATGCCGGTCAATATGTCCAGGATTTGCTGAATCTGCTGCAACTTTATATCAAACATCATCCTCAACCAGAACCGGAAATTCAAACAGAAATTGAGGCAATTGACCTGGATTTTTTGAAGACAGACCTCCCGAAACTTTTAGGCTCGATGAAGGTGGGAGCCAACCGTATCCGGGACTTGGTACTGTCCCTACGAAATTTCTCCCGATTGGATGAAGCGCAACAGAAATTTGTGAATATCCACGACGGGATAAATAGTACTCTTCTGATATTACAAAATCAACTAGAAGCAAAAGCGGGACGCTCTGGGATTAAAGTTATTAAAGAATATGGCAGCCTCCCTGCTGTGGAGTGTTTGGGGGGGCAGATTAACCAGGTATTTATGAATATTCTCAGTAATGCCATTGATGCCCTCGAAGAGGTCTTTGCTAAAGAATCATGGGGGATGGCTCATGGAGAGGACAGTATCGATTCCCAACCCCCGACAATTTGGATACGCACCGAATTAGTCGGTAAAAATCAGGTAGCTATCAGGATTGAAGACAACGGAATTGGGATGACGGAAGCGGTACGGCGTCAAATGTTTGACCCTTTCTTCACAACGAAACCTGTGGGTAAAGGTACCGGCTTAGGATTATCAATTTGCTATCAGATTGTGGAAAAACACGGCGGTCAGATGAAGTGTATTTCCGCACCCGGTGAGGGAACTGAGTTTGTAATTCAGATTCCAATCCGACAGACAACTCATGCCGATTCTATGTATACATCCCGTCGTCTAAAGCCTGCCATTGAGCGAAATGAAGAGCAACAGCTACACGGAGCTTAGCGAATGGGAGAAGGAATTAAAAACCGAAGAATTTCTATCTTTCTGTTTTAATTTAATTATTGTGCTTCTCCAATAAGAGTAAAAGCCGCCCAGTCTTTCGGATCGGGGTGTTGCTTCATTGTTGTCAGCATCGCCTGACGCATCGCTTGCGCTTTGTCGGGATTCTTTTGAAGGTTTTGATAAAATTCGGTCATTAAGGATGCTGTAGGGGCGTCTGGAACCGACCAGAGGGACACAATTACACTGGGTATACCCGCAGTAATTAAGCTGCGAGATAGTCCGATAACGCCATCGCCGGTAATTTTGCCTCTGCCAGTGTCGCAAGCACTCAGCACGACTAGCTCAGCATTCAGTTTCATGTCTAGAATTTCGCTAGCAGTAAGTAAGCCAGTATCCTGCTCAGATGGAGCGAGAGCGATCGCACCCGGTACACCCAAACCTTTGAAATCATCCAGCAATCCATGTGTCGCCAGATGAATAATCTTCGCTTTGGGCATCTGTTGCGCGATCGCTATTTTGGTCGCTTGCTTGCCAATGAGCGGTTTGGTTTTGAGGAGGGAAGCGATCGCTTTTGCTTCCTGTTCCGCACCCGGTAGCTGAGATAACGGCTCCGGTTTCTCCCCAATTTTAGGAGCAATTTTAGGCATTGTAGGATTGCCTACCACTAGCACTTCCTTTCCCGATACACGTTGCCGTTGCTTGTGGGTTAGCTCCAGAACCTGAATAGCGGGTGCTGTCACAATAGTGTGTTGTTCGATGAAGTATTTGCCACTGGCATCTTGGAGTGCTGGGAAGGGAACTAGGAACAGTTCACGTTGAGGGATGAAAATAATTCGGTCGTTGGGGTCTTTTGGCAATCGGTCAGCAATCGGTTGAATCAGCAGTTGATGCAGTTGCTGTAATCGTTTATTAGTGCTGGTTTTATCCACTTTAGAGGCAACGGCAAGGCCACGACCTCTAACGCCGATGGAATCACGGCTGCTAGTAACAAGTTCTTCTAGAGAAATATTTTGTTTTTGCCACAGAGGTTTCAGGTCAGCTGTGCGAAACGTTACTTCACCTGTAGGCTTGATGACCCAAATATAGAGTTCTGATTCTTGAGCTTGTTGTTTACCTTGAACTTTGAATGTGTCGTAAATAATCGAATATTGAACAAGAGTGGAGGCTTGCGCTTTAGCAATTTGTTTAATTTGCTCAATGGTAAGAGGTTGAAGGTTAGAAGGTGGAGCTGAACCTTCAACCTGTAACCTGTCATCCTGCAACCTATCAGCGAGTAATTCCACAAAGGCTCGTGCCCTTCCCCGCTCCGCAATTTCCAGTGCTGGCTCAGTTTTACTCTGGGCAATGAGGACTTTTTGTAATGTCTGGTACGTACCAACTTGCCTTTCAAAGATTGACACTTTATTCGCATCGTTACTGCCTAAGCCCGCTCGAATAGATTCCAGAACCTTAATTGCATCCATTAAAATTGGCTCTGCGGTTACGAAATTGCCTTGTTTATAGAGAGTAAAACCTAAATTGTGCAGAGCTATGCCTTCGCCTTCACGGTTTTGAATTTCCTGCGCGATCGCTAACTGTTGCTGAGAATATTCAAGCGCTTTAGCATAGTCTCCAAGGTGACGGTAAGCCACTCCCAGATGACCCAGTAAAGCTCCCTCATTGCGTCGATCTTTGATTTCTCGTGCGATCGCCAAACTCTGCTGAGTATAATCAATCGCCTTGGTATAGTCATCTAAAAAAATATAACCTCTTGCCAGATTGGCTAGTGCCAACCCCTCACTTCGTCGATTTTTTATTTCCCGAACAATCGCTAACTGCTGCTGAGTGTAATCAATCGCTTTAGCATAGTCTCCAAGGTTACTGTAAGCCACTCCTAGATTGCCCAGTGCCGCCCCCTCGCTTCGTTGGTCTCCTATTTCCCGTGCGTTGGCTAACTGCTGCTGAAGGTAGTCAATCGCCTTGGCATAGTCTCCCAGGGAAACGTAAGCTGCTCCTAGATTGGCTACTGCCTTTCCCTCAGCTTGTGGATCTGGAAATCCATCTGCTGCAACGAGCGCCAATACCTGCTGAGAATACTCAATCCCCTTAGGGTAGTTTCCGAAGTTAAGGTAAATCCCTCCCAGATTGGCCAATGCCGCCCTCTCATTAAGTGGGTCTTCTATTTCTCGTGCGATCCCCAACTGCTGCTGAGTGTAATCAATCGCTTTGGCATAGTCACCTAGAGAGTCATGAACCAGTCCTATCCCTCCTAGCGCCAATGCCTCGCCTTTTCGGTTTTTGATGTTCCGGTAGATTAAGAGTGACTGTTCCAAAGACTGTAATGCCGCTGCCCATTGACTGGTAAAATACTGCCCAGCTCCTTGTTTACGTAGGCGATCTGCTTGAGTCTCATAAACCATGTCGATCTTTTCTAGCACCAACTCCTCGCCTCGGCGGTCTTTGAGTTCCTGGTAGATCAAGAGTGCCTGTTGCCAAGACTGTAATGCCGCTTCCTGTTGATTGGCAAGATACTGGTCAAATGCTTGCCCATCCAGTCGCTCTGCTTCCGCTTTCCTTGCATTTGGGGTTTGAGCCAAGGCTTGGGGTGCTGTTAAGGGTGCTGGAAAATTGGCAAAAACCGGCGTCGCGGCATTGGCAACAAGCATGGCGAATAGCATCAGTCCGATTTTTGGGCGTCGCATGGCTGGGTCAACAGGTGTAGATGTGCGGCAGTAGCTACACTGTCATAGCCCAGACACAAAGATACTGTCCAGCGATCGCGGCTGTAACGAAGAGCGGATGCTAGATATTAAGACTTGCATTGGTGGCGGGATAGCGATCGCTATCCCGCGATTACCAATTAAGCATTCCAAATGCCGGAACCATCCACATCTAACGGTAGGAAAACCGTCATGACCTCACCTTGCTGGGGTCGTTGCCGTACAATCAGTTTTCCTCCTAACGCTTGGAAGAGATTTTTGGTGACGTTGAGATTGAGGCTCAAACATCCGGTTTCTGGCTGAAACATCAATAGCTGACCAATTGACTTGCACGTTGGTGGGTTGTTGTCTGCGGCTAGCGAGTTGCCGCTTTCGTCAGGTTGGTTTTGAGACTGGAGTTGCAATTTTAGCTGGTCTCCGGCGGGTGTCACCTCCACCTGAATATGACCGCCTGCGGGGATGCTGCGAGTGAAGTTTTCAATTAACCCAGTTAGTACCTGATCCAGCATGGCGGGATTACTGACAACAGCGGGGAGCTTTTGCGGTAATACCACCTCTAGGGTTAAGTTGCGACGATTTGCTTGTTTTTGCCAGCGAGGAATGCTGTTTTGGAAGACCTGCGCTACCGACATCGCAGTCAGGTGAACGGGCGAGCGCTTAACGGTTTCTGTTTCTAATTCCACCGCCCGGAAAAACAACTCCATGCGGTCAATTTGCTCGGTACACTCGCGATCGATCGCTTCCAAACGCCTGATGATGTCCGGTGCTAATTCGTTGCGGCGCTTCAGCAACAGCCGCGTTAAGGTGCGTATGGTACTCAGGGGCGTCCGTACTTCGTGGGCAAACGCTTGAAGTAATTCCACATCATTAGAATTTTGAATTTTAAATTTTGAATTTTCAATTAATTTAGGATTCAAAATTGGCAGTTCGGAATTATCTTCTAGCTCTTTACCTTTTGCTTCTTGCCCACACCCAAGACGGGATAAATCGGCGTCTTTCCGATCGCCTCTGATTTCTTCGGGCAAATGTTTCAACAGCAACCGGCTAAATTGCATAACGGTTCGATAATCGGGCGCTTGGGGTGCAAAGCGTTCGACTAAAGTTTCTAACTGACTCACTTGATGAAGGCTAGCCAGCAACAAGCGCGATCGCAAAGTTTGCCACGCTTGCTCCACCACTTGCGGATCAAAAGAATATTGGAAAGCTGGGGCACCTGTAATATCTTCTCCAACAACCATCACCAAACTAAACCGTGGTGTAAAAATTACGCAAAACTGTTCGCTTGTTAAGGGATCGGCAGGGATTAACGGGAAGTTGGAAGTGGATTGAGGTTCGTTTTCCTTTTGCTGAGTTGTTGCGGGAGGCAGCAGAAATGGCATTAATGCCAGAGGATTAAATCGCTCTGCTGTAAAAATTCCGGTATGTACGCGAGTCATTACCGCTGGGTGGCTCAGAACCGGCACAGGACCCGCTAAAACTAAGCCCAAGGTTTGTGGCGCATCTTGTAGCGAATCAGTGGCAGGTTCTAGAACTTGCAGCAACAATTGTTCCAAGGCAGCGATCGCTCCACACCACTCCCGCGAGGCACGGGCGTACTCTCGTGCCGTCCGGCTGGCAGGGCGCAATCCATGCGCTTTTTCTGCTGTCTGCTCTACAGAAGGCATAACAGAATTTGCCCCAGTTTGTTCGCTGTGTTCGCTCTGGGCTAATATTTCACTGATGGTTGGTAGTAACCACTTCTTTTGCACAAAGATCCACCCCTTTAACGGCAATCAACTGGCGGTGCGTCTTTTAAACTACTTCTGATTATGAGCGTACCGATAGTTGCCCTCTATCGGTGGTGGTATAACCGAACGAATCAGTGGCAATTCCCGCGCTCTGTTCGGAAAAATTTCTCAGGGTCATCGGGGCACAATCTCCCCATTCATGCTCTAGGAGCCGGTTCTCCCTGATAAATGTCCGTTAATCTCTTGGCAACTCCTCTCCTTATAAAAGTAAGTTCATAAAAGATAAGTTCTTTCCCCTTCCCCGAAACAGAAGCAGCTTCGGGGTTAAGTTTACTGTATAAGACAAAGTATAAGTGTCTTTCCACTCATGCTAAGGGGCAAGGAATAAAGGCATACAAAAAAATGAGCAAAAACCAAAAAGAGTTTTTCGTCAAAAAAACTGATGCAAAAAATGCATTAGGAGCTGATAGAAGAATATCTTTTACCCATCTGTTGATAGAGAAAATTTTACATCTCCAGGCTGATGAAAAGTGTAGAAAAAAACAGAAAGATAAGCAAAGTGCATAAATAAAAAATTGATTCTGTATTTGTGCTGACGGAAGTTATTGAATACTTCTAGGAGGAAAAAAATGACCCTCGACCAAAACAAGCGAGCTGTCGGCGTATTTTCTACACCTGAACAGGCGGAATATGCGCTCAACGAGCTTAGGGACTCTGGTTTTGCCATGAACACAGTTTCTGTGGTGGCACGGGATAGCACTCGGCAAGATGAGGTAGCTGGTGTTGAAGTCAACCCTTACGGAGGTGGCAATGAAGCCGGTGGGGGTGCAGCGGCGGGTGCCTTAGCAGGCGGTGCGGTCGGCGGTTTAGTTGGCGTCCTAGGAGCCTTAAGTGCGTTGGCAGTTCCGGGATTTGGTCCGGTTATCGCAGGAGGTGCGATCGCTTCTATTCTGGGAGATGCTTTAATCGGGGGTGCGGTTGGCGCTGCGACAGGTGGCATTGTCGGCACACTGATGGGTTTAGGAATTCCTGAAGAACAAGCCAAAGTTTACAACCACCGAGTCTCCCAAGGAGATTATTTAGTAATTGTCGAGGGTACGCAAGACGAAATTAATCGTGCTGAATCGATTTTGAACCGGCAAGGTATTCAGCATTGGGGTGTCTACAATGTGACTGGGGTTTCGGCGGTTCCTGACAATTATGGCGCTTCTTCCTCAACCCCCTTCGATCCGATCAGCAGCACGTATCCTTCCCCATTGGGACTCGATCCCCTGGCGACGGGTTATTCCTCTTCGTTAGGAATGAATCCGCTGGGTGCCGCCTCTCCCATCACCTATGTTCCTACAGAAGATAATGTCAATGACAGCGATTTCCGCCGACACAAGCGAGCCGTTGGTGCCTTTGTCAGCCGTCGGGATACGGAAGATGCACTTCACGAGCTGAGTAATTCTGGCTTTCCGATGAGTAAAGTTTCCGTCGTTGCCAGAGATGCAGACCCCCAGGATCAAATCGCTGGCGTTGAAATGAGCGATCGCGTTGATGACAATAACGTTGATGAAAGCGCAACCACAGGGGCGATCGCAGGGGGTGCTTTAGGCGGTCTGACTGGCTTATTACTCGGTTTGGGTGTATTGGCGATTCCCGGAGTTGGCCCGATTTTGTTGGCTGGTGCTACCGCAACTGCGATCGCAACCACCCTGGCGGGGAGTGGAATCGGCGCAGCCGCAGGTGGCTTGATTGGCGCACTGCTGGGTTTAGGAATTCCTGAAGATCGAGCGCAAGTTTATAACAATCTTGTGGCTCGCGGTGATTATCTGGTTATGGTAGATGGCACCGAAGACGATATCGAACGTGCCGAATCAGTTCTGAGCAATCGCGGCATTCAAGAGTGGGCTATCTACGATGTACCGCCTTCTACAACTTCGAGAAGCGATTCCACTAACCGCATCGTCGAACCTCAGGAGAATCTGACGGCTGTGAATGAGATTAAGTCTCAGGATAACGTGACCCAAGTAAGCGATCGCGTTACCATCGTTGACCATCGGCAATAGTTTTTCCACCTGGAACCCCACCCCCAACCCTCCCCGCGTACGGGGACGGGAACCGGAGCCGCAGGCGATGGCAGGGAGGGGTTCTTATATTACGGGGAATCAACCAGGCTGAATATTACCCATTACCGCCTCCACCAATCGTTGAAGATGGGCAGTTTCATGGGTTGCCATTACCGAGAGCCGAATTCGACTCGTAGGCACCGTGGGAGGACGAATCGCTGGGGCGAAAATGCCGGATGTTTTTAGTTGATGTCCCATTTTTAGCGCTGCTTCTGCACTTTCCAAGGGAAAGCAGAGAATGGGTGATTCAGAAGGCAGTAATTGTAGTGGTAACTTCTGGGCAATCTGCTGTTTGAGAAAATTGACATTACGCCACAGACTAGCGAGGCGTTCCGGTTCTTTTTGGATGATGCGAACTGCTTCCAATGCCGCAGCGGTATCCGCGGGGGAAAGAGCCGTTGTATAAATCCAACTAGGTGCCCGATTCCGCAAAAAGTCAATCACAGCCGAGTTGCCTGCGACATATCCACCCAAACTGCCTAAAGCTTTGCTGAGAGTGCCGATTTGAATCAACGGGACATTGCTACAGCCAAAATGTTCTACACACCCAGCACCCGTTGCTCCGAGTACCCCTGTGGCATGAGCTTCATCAACGAGCAGCATACAGCTAAATTCCTCCGCCAGCTTTAACAGTCCCGGTAAGGGGCACAAATCGCCGTCCATACTGAAGACGCTGTCTGTGAGAATCAGGCATCGACGGTATTTTTCCCGGTGTAAATTCAGTTGGGTTTTTAACTCCTCAACATTGCAGTGAGGGTATTCAATAACCATTGCACCGCTAAGAATCGCCCCATTTTTCAGACTGGAGTGATTGTACCCATCAGACACAATCAGATCGCGTTTTCCGACTAAAGCAGCGATCGCACCTAAGTTTGCCAGATATCCAGAACTAAAAACTAAGGCATCTTCAGTTTGTTTGAGGGATGCGATCGATTTTTCCAATTCCCGATGCAGTTCCCGATGTCCGCTGAGTAACCGAGAACCCGTGCTACCCGTGCCAAATGTCTGAGTAGCCGCTACTGCGGCTTGGATGAGGCGTTCATCCCCCGCGAGTCCCAAGTAATCATTACTGGCAAAATTGATGACTTCACGCCCCTCCAGCAACACCGCCGCACCCGGACGACTAGCGATCGCTTGCACCGACCGATACCAATCTGCGCGGTGAATGGTGGCGAGGGATTGCTCTACCCAAGCGTAAGGATTCGTTGGCATTTCGATCGGTTATCGCACCTTTAACTTTGCCTGTATAGCAGTTCTCACATTGTTGCAACACACTCCTAGCCTCACCCCCAACCCCTTCTCTCCACTTTTCGGTGAGGGGACAGTATTGAACCTCTTCCTGCTTGCGGGGAGGGGCAGGGGTGGGGTTAAACGGTACTGCGTCCAAACGAGAATTGCTATAAAAGAAAATACAGGAAAAGTGGCAATCATGCTTTCCACCTCCCAGAGACGCTACAGCACCCCTCTATATTTTCATTTTCTCCTTTCTTCACATTCTCCTGGCACAACTCGCAAGCTAAGCTGTCAAATTAGACGCTTGAAAGCTGACGTCAGCACTTGATTCTGGCAAAGGTGGACGCAGGCAAAGATAAGCAAGTGGTCCAAATAAAGGTACTAGCGCCACCGCCCAGAAAATTCGAGCCTCCTTTATGCCCCGACGAGCCATATCATCGTCAAACAGTGACGTTAATGGAAACACCAGGCACATCAGACAAAAATCCAAACTGATGAGGTGAACGAATTCCCTAGTTTTAAACTGTTGAATATAATCTCCCCAATCTCCAGCAAATATTGCGTAGGCAAGTAAGCCAATCGTTGTTAACAGTAGGAAAATTCCTGTCCAACGGGAATCTAGAATTTTTAGTAATTTATCCTTCGGTCCAGAAAATTCTTGATTTGATTTTCGGAAAATTAAATAGGGGATAAAGCAAATCACACCCGTTCCATTTGCCCCAATGAAATAAGGCCATGAGCGAAACGGTTGCGTTGTGCCATCAGCAAACATTAGACAAGCATAAATCATAGGCCAAACGCCCATGAGCCAGAAGATAGCCACAAGAATTGCATTCACATCTGCCAACTGGAATGTTAATAACTTCCAAACCAGCGAAAACGTCTCTGGTTGAGCAAGTGGATCTAACCATACGGTATAGACAAGAAATGTAATCCATATCAAGAACAAGGCAATTTTTCTGCCCATAATCTTGACCCATAACTTTATACATCAATTATTTAACTTTAAAAGTCCGATAACAGCACTTACCTCCGTCTTAAGTCACACCAACTTGCATTCAAAAGAAAGCCACAGCCTCTCCTTTCTTTCCTCCGCGTCCTCTGCGACCTCCGCGGTTTGTTCTTTCCTAAAAACCTCGAAAATTGTTCACACTCGTGTAGTGTTCGCAACAGACTCTGGTGCCGGTTCAGCACCAGAGTCTGGTAAAGGTGGACGAATACAGAGATAGGCAAGGGGTCCCAGTAGAGGAACCAGCGATACTGCCCAAAAAACTGGGGGAATATTGAACCCTCGACGCACCATATCATCGCCGAGAACGCTCGGAAACAACAGACAGAACAGGCAAAAAGCCAAACTCATGCCATTGACAAAGCGATCGCTTTGGAATTGTTGAATAAACCCTGCCCAATCACCCGCAAGCAAGCCAAATGCTAGCAAGAAAAGCGTGCTGAAATTGAGGATAATACCCGTCCAGCGAGAATCAAAAACTTTCAGCAAGGTATCCTTTTGCCCGGAAAACTCTTGATTCGGTTCCCTCAATGCTAAATAAGGTATTAGGCTAATCACTCCCGTTCCCGCTGAACCCAAAGCAAAAGGCCAGAAACGAATCTTTTGCATCCTCCCATCGACGAACAAAAGACAGCTATAGATGAGTATCCAGATGCCAATCAGGGAAAATATAGAAAGGATAATTGGGTTGACCTGTGTCCACTGACCCGTCAATATATTTTTAATGAGCCTCAGCGTGTCTGGCGTAATTGGCGGTGCCAGCAGCAAAACATAGGAGATAAATCCAGCCCATAATAACCAAAGTGCTGTTTTTCTAGCCATATTTCCATCAAATTTTAATTTCTAGATTGTGCGGGTTGGCGTTCCGTGGAGAAAGCTTCGGCATTAGTTTCTGGTAAGGGAGGACGCAGGCAAAGATAAGCTAAAGCCCCAAACAAAGGAATCAACACGACCATCCAAAAAAGTGTAGAATTCTTGATTCCCCGACGCGCCATATCATCTCCCAGAAGTGCGGGAAATATTAACCACAGCAGGCAGAAATCCAAACTCATGACATGAACGAAGCGATTTGTCTGGAACTGCTGAATATAATCTGCCCAATTCCCGCCCAATAAGCCATATACAACCAAACTCCCAGCGCCGAATGTTAGCAAAAAACCAAGCCACCGGGAATCGAGTATTTTTAGAAATAAATTCTTTTCTCCGTGAAATTCCTGGTTGGGTTCTCGCAGTGCTAAATAAGGCAACAAAGCAAATGCTCCGACTCCAAAAGAGAACGCCGAAAAAGGCCAAGCTGCTACCTTTTGCTGTTTGCCATCAATGAGCATCAGACAGGCGTAAATCATCGGTACGATGCCCAGAAGATTGAATAGCGTGACGACTAGGGGGTTAATCCCTGTCCATTGACCTGTGGAGAGATTTTTGATGAGTTCAAATGTGCCTGGTTGTTCAGGAGGTGCTAACAGAAAGGCATAGGTAATAAATGCTGCCCAAAGCAACCAAAAGCCAATTTTTCTAGCCATATCAGTGAAGAATGAAAAGCAAAAATTAGAGCTAATCGCAATTAGCCATGTTTATCGTTCGTGGTTCGTGGTGGGCGACCCAATCGCTAATCGCGATTAGCGATTAGCGATTTTCTAAATTAAGCAGGTTGCGTAAGAGCATCCGAGAGATAATCGGCGGCGGCTTCAACGAGTGCGATCGCATTTTCGTACACCATCCGCGTTGGCCCCAAAACACCTACACTTCCCACAGGTACTGAACCCTGCTGATAAGTTGCAGAAATCAGCGTACAGGTACGCATCGGTTCTAAAGGATTTTCCGAACCAATCCGCACCGTCACTCGCGAACCAGAGGTGACATCTGAAATAGCCGTGACATCTGGTCTAGGCCATTCAAAGATTAAAGGCCACAACTGGTCTTGTTCCTCTTCCAATAGGTGTATAAGCGTCTGCACTTGCTGTAATTCGGAAAATTCTGGCTGACGCAATACTTCAGCGACGCCACGAACCATAATTTGAGTTGTGGCAGGTTGGGAAGTGCGACGGATCAAGTCGGAGAGCAGATTTCGCAAAGAATCAACATATCGTTGAAATTCTCGGTCTAGTTCGCTCCAGTCTAAAGTTGCCAGTTCACTGAGCGATCGCCCCCGCAAGTGGCTATTCAGAAAATTCGATAAAATTTGCAACTCCCGATCTACAATTTCTGCGTCCGGTTGCTCATCCTCCGATTCTGAGAGCGGTAACTCCATTAAGACGCTAGTCGTCTCATAAGAATCCGTCACCACAATCAGCATCACCCTTCCCGGATCGAGCTGCACCAGTTGCAAATGCCGCAAACGATTAGTTCGAGTCTGCGGCATCGTGATCAGGGTAATATAACCGCTGAGCGTTGCCAGAATTTGCGCTGCACCCCGCAACACAGTCTCGAAACTCTGATGTTCCAAGTTCAAACGGTCTGTGAATAACTGCTCTACCCGACGCCCCAAGGCTTCAGAAGGCTTAATTAATTGATCGACATAAATTCGATAGCCAGAGTCAGAGGGAACTCGCCCAGCCGAGGTATGGGGTTGATAGAGCAACCCCGCTTTCTCTAAGACGCCCATTGCATTGCGAATCGTCGCTGGACTGACGCACAGATTATACTCGTCTACCAAAGCTTTTGAGCCGACTGGCTCAGCCGTCGCAATATAGTGACGGACAGTTGCCCAGAGAATACGTTGTTGACGGTCAGTCAGACTTACTTGCCTAGCCATTTAAACGAAAGCCGAATTGGATAGGGTTTTAAAAACAATTGGAAATTCCTGGACTTCTGATGATGAATTTCTCAATAAGTCCGGCGCTCTTGTCAAGCAAGCAGCCGATTAAATATAGGATAGGTTAAAACAGAATAGCAGATGCTGCCTTCTGCCTGCCGGTTCGCCACACCCAGCCAGTAGAAGCATAACAGCCGCCGAACTTCAACCTTAGACATACCATGACGATCGATCGCAGAGTTAGGACATTATCGCTACCCGTAACTCTAGAGTCCACAGTCTCTATCAGGATTGTCTGTAGTCTACTCGACTGCATCGAAGTTTGTCAGCCAAAACCTCTAAATACTTATTTCGCTAGTAAAAATTAGGTAGTCATGAATAGTAATGGTAGGCTGGTACTCAAGAGACATCAACCATTACAAACGGCGCAATGAACTGTCCCAAGTGCCAATTAGCTCAAATCATCAAATACGGACGTACCCATTACGGCAAACCGCGATTCCGTTGCCAGGAGTGTGGGCGACAGTTCGTCGAGAATGCAACCCGACAACCGATTGATGAGGCAACTCGTCAATTGATTGATAAGTTGTTGCTCGAACGCCTTGCACTTGCCGCAATTGCACGGGTAACGGGTGTTTCTGAGCGTTGGCTGCAAATGTACGTCAATCAGAAGTTTTATCAAACTCCAAAAACTGTCGAAGTCACCCAAAAAAACCGGGTCGGCTGATAATTCAGTTGGACGAGATGTGGTCGTTTGTTGGCGCTAAAACGAATAAACAATGGATCTGGCTGGCCATTGATGCTGGTAGCCGTGAGATTGTTGGCGTATTCGTTGGAGATCGTTCTCGGCAAGGCGCAAAGGGGCTTTGGCAATCCTTACCAGCTGTTTACCGCCAGTGCGCGATTTGCTACACCGATTTTTGGGAGGCGTATGAGCAGGTACTACGCCCGAAAGCGGCATCGCGCAGTCGGCAAAGAAACGGGAAAAACTAGCTATATCGAACGGTTCAACAACACCTTACGGCAACGAGTGGGGCGCTTAGTTCGTAAAACCTTATCTTTCTCCAAGAAGTTGAGTAATCACATTGGTGCGATTTGGTATTTTGTGCATCATTACAACGCCTCCCTTCGCTCTTAACCATTACTATTCACCACTACCGCTTTAATAAGTATTCACTGGTAGAATGAGAAATTCCTGAAAAGGTTAGATTTGGGATTGCTTAAGTGTCAATTCCCAATCTAACCTTTCTTCCGAGTTAGCCTTAAGGCGAATAACGGTAGATTTCTGTGGTGTTGGAGCCGCATGCAACTGCGCCATTTTGATAAGCTGGCTCTACAGGTTTGATTGCGCCAGGGGAATCCGCTTGGCACAAAATCGTTACTGTTGTCTCTCGATTAGCAGCTTTAGATTTAGCCTCAGTAGCTGGTATTACAAACACAGCCCCAACGTAACTGTTATTTCCTTTACTTTGGGATATCCCGTAACTAAAGGCAGCCGAAGAAGTGGCACGGGTTGAATATTCGTAGTCGTCACCCTGCTTTTGAAGGCGGATTCCTAACTTATTAAAGTCGTTAGCAAAGGACTTTTTTTCAGAAAAATGGGCTTCTTGAGCTAAGTTAATTGACTCAATATTTTCTTCCACTGTTGATTGCTTAACTGGGCCACATTTCAACATAGGGGGAAACCCGAGTGCGAAAGCAATGGGATTACCTACCAATACCAAACTCCCTATCGTTATTACACCCGTTGCGAAAAAGAGTATGTTTCTTCGCTGTTTGAGGGAATCTTGCCAATTGTAAAGAGACGGTGAATCTGTTTGTGTAGACGCCGCAAATTTACGGATTGGTTCGGTTTTAAAAAGATGTTGTTTGGTTTCGGCTGTGGTCTTTCCCAAGGTTCGTTCCTTTTAATTTTTCTGTTGTATTGTTGCGCCCTTCTAAACCAATTGTTTGGTCTGAAACTGTTTTAACTCACTGGGAGCGATCGCGCCATACTCGGTAATCACTGCTGAAATTAATTCAGCGGGAGTGACATCAAATGCTGGATTGTAAAACTCCACGCCAGCAGGGGTCAGAAGCGTATCGCCAACTTGGTAGATTTCCGAAGCGTGGCGCTCTTCAATCGGAATTTTGCTGCCAGAAGACAACTCAAAATCAATCGTAGAGAGGGGTGCGGCAACAAAGAAAGGAACATTGTGAGCCTTGGCAACCAGTGCAAGACTGTAAGTGCCAATTTTATTAGCAGTGTCACCATTTGCGGCTATCCTGTCAGCACCGACAACGACTGCATCAATTAAACCCTGTTTCATACAGTGAGCTGCCATACTATCGGTAATCACCGTAACTGGAATGCCTTCTTGGACGCATTCCCAAGAAGTCAGCTTCGCACCTTGCAAGCGGGGACGAGTTTCATCAGCATAGACTCGCTCCAGACGCCCATCTCGCCACGCCGAACGAACAACACCCAAGGCGGTGCCATAGCCAGCGGTTGCCAAAGCTCCAGCGTTGCAGTGAGTCAAAATAACCAGTTTATGGGGCTTGGAGGGTAAAGCTTTTAAACCGTGATCGCCGATTGCCTGACAAGTTTGCAAGTCTTCTGCATTAATCGCCTTAGCAGTTGTCAGTAAAATAGATTTGATTTCTTCTACCGTTCCGAGCGACTCATAGGCAGTTCGCAACATCCGCGCGATCGCCCAAAATAAATTAACCGCAGTTGGACGAGTTTGCCGTAACATCTCGGCAATTTGTTCCAACTTGCTCAAAAATTCCTCACGCTTGTCTGACTGAATCTCCCTTGCCCCTAGGTACATCCCATAGGCAGCAGCAACACCAATCGCCGGTGCCCCCCGGACAATCATCGTTTTAATCGCCTGCGCCATATCTTCGCAGCAGCTGATCTCAACAAACGTGTACTCCGTAGGCAGGCGGTTCTGGTCGATGAGCAAAACGCGGTCTTGATTCCAAATAACCGGATAAACTTGAGTTTTGGTAGACATATCGGCGGTGAGTTGCTAGTTATCAATATGATAGTTTCTAACAACTTAGCCGATATTTACCCGACTAACTGCTTTTTTACCTCGTGCTTTCTCCCGAAAACTTAGGGTGATTTTGTCTTAACGCAAAAGAACACCAAGGAAAGCTCAGACTACACCCAAAGCGCAACCGATATCATTGCGTACCTCTGCGTTAGCGAAGCGGCGCGATCGCGCTTACCTGTGCGTACCTTTGCGTTAAAAAAACCTACCTTTAACTCATCACTGCTGACAGCTGAGGACTAAAAGATTTCCTCACTCGCTCGGCAATTTGAGCCGGTGTCAGACCCAGTTCCGCCATCGACTGTTCTGGCGTAGCATGATCCACTAATACATCAGGCACGCCAATCCGCGTAATCGGCACCATCAGATTATGATCCAGCAGACTTTCTGCCACAGCCGAACCAAAGCCGCCGATGATGCAGCCTTCTTCCAGCGTCACCACCCGACCAATCTGCTGAGCCAGAGGCAAAATTAACTCAGTATCCAGCGGCTTAGCAAAACGGCCATTCACAACAGTCGCTTCAATCCCATGCTCGCTCAAAATCTCCGCTGCCTGCATGGCGGGATATACCATCGAGCCATAACCCAGGATCAAAACATCATCGCCTTGGCGCAAAATTTCTGCTTTGCCAATGGGTAGTTCTTCCCAGCCTTCTTCCATCAGGGGCACCCCGTAGCCATTGCCGCGAGGATAGCGCATGGCAATCGGACCATCGGTGTAGTTAACACCAGTGACGATCATCTGCTGCAATTCAGCTTCATCTTTGGGTGCCATCAGCACCATGTTCGGGAGACAGCGCAAATAAGCGATATCGTACATCCCTTGGTGCGTGGGACCATCAGCACCGACAATCCCGGCGCGGTCAAGACAGAAAAAGACGGGTAATTTTTGAATGCAGACATCGTGAACGATTTGGTCGTAGCCGCGTTGCAGAAAAGTAGAGTAAATCGCGACAACGGGTCGCATCTCTTCACAAGCCAAACCGGCGGCTAAAGTAACCGCGTGTTGTTCGGCAATGCCGACATCAATGTATTGCTTGGGCAGTTTGCTGGCGAGTTTGTCTAAACCCGTGCCAGTCGCCATTGCTGCTGTGATGCCGATAATTTTGGGATTATTCTCAGCGAGTTTGACCAGCGTGTGGGAAAACACCTTGGCATAAGAAGGAGGTTTGGGTTTGCTGGAAGGAACCGCTTTCCCAGTTGCGAGGTTAAAGGGGGATTGTGCGTGGTAGCCGACTTGGTCTTTCTCCGCTATTTCGTAGCCTTTCCCTTTCACTGTTGCTACGTGAACCAGGACTGGCCCCTGCATCTTGTGTGCTTGCTTAAAGGTGGCAATCAGTTCCTCTAAATTGTGACCATCCACTGGTCCCATATAAGTAAAGCCGAGTTCTTCAAATACCGCCCCTACCTTAGGAACTGCCAGACGCTTCATCCCTTCTTTCACCCGTTCCAGTTCTGGGGTCAGGGATTCACCCACAAAGGGAATATGCTTAAATTGCTCCTCCAGATTATCTGTAATAAACTGCATCGGCGGACTGAGACGCATTTTGTTCAGATAGCGAGGAATCGCGCCGACGTTGGGCGAAATTGACATTTCGTTATCGTTCAGCACCACTAGCAGGTTAGTTTTGGGCAAGTGTCCGGCATGGTTAATTGCTTCCAACGCCATGCCGCCAGTGAGTGCCCCATCGCCAATCACTGCCACGACTTTGAAGTTCTCACCTTTGAGGTCTCGCGCCATCGCCATACCCAAAGCCGATGAAATACTGGTGGAAGCATGACCAGCGCCAAAGTGATCGAATTTACTTTCACATCGCTTGAGATAACCGGCGATGCCATCTTTTTGGCGCAGTGTGTGGAAGCGGTGATACCGCCCGGTGAGCAGCTTGTGCGGATAGGCTTGGTGCCCAACATCCCAGGTCACTTTATCGCGGTCTAAGTCTAGCGTTTGATACAAAGCGATTGTCAGTTCTACGACCCCCAATCCCGGTCCCAAATGACCGCCGCTGGTGGCTACAGTTTGGAGATGCTTTTCCCGAATTTGACGGGCAATTTGCTGAAGTTGACGAATTGATAGACCGTGCAACTGGTTGGGATGAGTAATTTCACTCAAATGCATTCCAGATTTCCCTATAAGCTTAAGGATCGGATTTTAGTTATCTCTTTAAACTGTAATGGATTTGGGGGAACGAACCGAATGATTACGGTAGACAAGGCGGGTTTAGTCTGCGTAACCGTTAGGGACACGGAAGCCCCCTCGCTGTTACCCGGATTGTTAGCGGGATGCACAATATCCGATGAAATCCGTTAATTACAAAAATTCTGGATGTAGAGACCAATGCTTAACTTTTATCAATTAGAACAGCAAATTGAAGAACAGATGAAAGCCTCCGCTATCCCAGGCGTGGCGCTTTCGGTTGTCCAAAATCGGGAAGTCATCTATGCCAGGGGTTTTGGTGTCACTAGCGTGGAAGATGGCTCAATCCCCGTGACGCCGCAAACTCTGTTTCGGATTGGTTCTGTCACCAAGCCGCTCACTGGTACTGCGGTGATGCGGCTGGTTGAAACGGGCAAGCTTGACCTCGATCGGCCCATTAAAGATTACATTGATTGGTTCGCCCTCAGCGAGGAGGGAGCTGCTGAACGCATCACCCTACGGATGCTGATGACGCATACATCTGGACTCCCTACGGATGCCCAAAACTATGGTCGGCGCGATCCAGAGGGACTTGAGGCTTACGTCCGAGACCAGATCCCGAAGTACCCGATTATTGCACCTCCCGGCAAGCTGTATTCCTATAGCAATCCCGGCATTATGGTGGTTGGTTATATTGCTGAGGCTGTCAGCGGTAAGCCCTTTACACAACTGATGCAAGAGTTAGTTTTCGACCCTTTGGAGATGCAACGCACGACATTCGATCCGACGGTGGCGATGACTTATCCGATTGCTCAATCGCACGACCAAAATGAGGATGGGACGTTAAGGGTGGATCGCCGTTTTGCTGATAATACAGCTGGCTATCCGGCGGGATTTATCATTTCCACGGTGCTGGATTTGGCAAACTTTGCGATGATGCACATGAACGAGGGTTGTTTTCGCGATCGCCAGATCCTCTCACCCCAGTCGGTTGCCCAAATGCAAACACTTCATGCAGACTGGTATACGGCGGAAGGGGCGGGATATGGACTGACTTTCATGGTTGATCCCTACAAGGGGATACGTCGAATTGGACACAATGGTGCAATTAGCAGCTTTGGTAGCTGGTTCCTCATGGTTCCGGAGGCTGATGTTGCAGTTTCGCTGGTGTTCAACCGTCGTGCCCCTGACTTTGCTGCTTACAAAATCGTCAACCGAATCTTTGACGAACTCCTGAATCTGCCAAAGCAGGCACCGAAGCCGCAAGCGATCGCGCCCGATACCGCGTTATGGTCGCAGTATACAGGATTATATTTGGGACCTCAGACGGGTTTGCTCAAGATTCAGGTGGTGGATGGTCAGCTGATGCTTGAATTAAACGAGCAGGTAATGCCTTTACAGGCGCTCAAAAAAGACCTTTATTTTGCACAAAAGCCAGATAGCCAAGATAAAATTCCTGTCGGTTTTATCCTCGAAGCAACAGAACCGACACGGTATATTATGGTCAACTCTTCACCCTGCGAACGCATCGAACTCGATGCTTCGTTTGTGCCGGATTTCTCGGCTTGGGCATCTTATGCGGGCAGCTACATGTCATATCTAGATACGCTGACTATCCATGTTGAGGCAGATCGCGTGTTCCTCCACACCAAAATGTTCAACCAAGATGTGCCCTGCATCCTGATAGATAACACCCACTTTGCTTGCAAATTCGGTCTAATTGAAGTGCAAGTTGCGGAGGATGGCGTTGCGCGATCGCTTAACTTAGGAAATTATTTCATCTTTACCCGCTGTTAAATCATCCCAATTGCTCTGTTGATTTCAGCCAAAACAATAGTTGCGTCATCTGGCAATTCTCTAGTTCAATCCACACTTCTGTAAAGATAACGACCGAATCTGCTATAAGATTTGGTCAGTAGCAAAGAGTTAAGAACCAATCCGAGTGACTCATGCAATCGGGGAAAACCTAGGCGGGTAGCTGCGTTTGAGATGGCGGAAATTTTTCAAGTTGGCAGCCAGGTAATTCAGGCACATGAGATTCCGTCTTTGTTGAGCCGTTATCAGTTGCTGCCCCAGTTTTTGCAAGGGATTATTATTGACGAAGCGATCGCGCTCTATTCTTGCACAGATATAGAGCGTCAATTGGCTGTAGAGCAGTTTGCCGCGCAACACCAACTCACCTCCCCAGAAACGCGAAAAGCTTGGGCGGTATCCCAAGGCATGACCTTAGAACAACTGGAAGACTTAGCTGTACGACCCTTGCTGCTAGAGAAGTTTAAGATGGCTACTTGGAGTTCAAAGGTCGAGTCTTATTTTATCGCTCGCAAAGCGAGTCTCGACCAGGTAGTGTGTTCCTTAATTCGTACCAAAGATATGGGAATTGCCCAGGAAGTCTACTTTAGAATTCAGGAAGGAGAGCAATCTTTCGCAGAGTTAGCTAGAGAATATTCCCAAGGAACAGAAGCTCACACTGGGGGAGTCATTGGCCCGGTAAGTTTGAGTGCTTTGCATCCAGCGATCGCAAAAATGCTATCCATTAGTCAGCCGGGACAGTTATGGCCTCCTACTCGTCTGGAAGAGTGGTATGCAATCGTTCGACTTGAAAAGTTCTTGCCAGCACAGCTAGATGAACAAATGCGCCGTCGATTGATTGACGAAATGTTTAATAACTGGCTCAAAGAGCGGATGCAACAAGTCGGTTTATTACAGTTTATCGAGTCTTCAGTCTCGGATTCAGCGTGACTTTAAAGGCAAAGTTGATGTAAATTGATTGCCCCCCAATTTAGCAGGGGTTGGGGGATCAAAACGGGACTTGCAAGTTCAAGAAGACTTGTATATACACGGTAGCTGTGGACGGGGAGCGGTAGCAGGGTGGTTTCATTTATTAAAAGAAAATTCTGTAACGTTGATTTTGGTTGGCGGTAGGGGCTTTTTGATTGCCATATCCCTACAAAATGTCGCAATGCCTCGAAATTTTCTAAGGATTGTATGAAACCACCCTGCTGTAGACGGGGTGGGGTCTCCCTGTCTGACTTTAAGGTAGCCCCGCAGCAGGGTTCGCCCTCCCAAGATAGAGGGTGGTTGCCGACAAGTATTAGCCCACATTTTGCCGCTCTCAGTATATCTACAGAGATAGCGATTTCTTAGTACCAGGATGGTTTATGAAGATTGCGTGAATTTACGGCAACTTCATCCCAGCTTAATTTATACTTAGAATTAATTATCAGGGTTTGTTAACATCAACTGAATATCTTTAGGGTGGCGCTATTTAGGCTAAGGAAAGTTTGAAATCCTGCCCTTGGCACTGAGATAAGTGCTGATGATGTTGGCTACAAACAACCAATTTTCTGGAGAGATAGATTTTGCCAAAGTATCTGTTTTACCACAAGTAGGTTGGCTCAATTTGACCTGCCGAGGGAAAGAGTAATCTCTGTGAAGAAACAGTAGTATGGCGATCGCTCCTGAAAATTGGAATTTAGCGATCGCCATACTACTCCCACTTGACTTCACAGTTCTAGACAACCATTGAAAATGAAAAGAGACTTATATGGCTCCGACAACGCTTGCTGCTGGTGACATCGCCATTATCGGTTTCAATTTTGACGATCCCGATCAACTTGCCTTTGTTTTGCTAAAAGATATTGCTTCTGGAACTGCAATTCACTTTACAAATAAAGGTTGGCAAAGCAGCAACGAATTTAGAAAGGGTGAAGGAACCCTGACTTGGACAGCAAATAGAAACTACTCGGTTGGCGAAATTGTCAATCCGGGCGTTGGTTCAATGAAACTTTCAAGTGATGGAGATCAAATCCTTGCCTACCAGGGTTTGGCAACAGCTCCCACTTTTATTTATGCAATTAATAGTAACGGTTCGGAATGGGCAGAGAATGCGACCAGTAACAATAACTCTGCATTACCGCCAGGATTAACAAACGGATTAACGGCGGTATCTATCCCAGAAATTGATAACGCAACTTATAACATTACTAACGGCACTTTCGGAACTAGAGCAGAGTTACTTGCAAAAATCAGCAACCCAGCGAATTGGACAGGCAATAATACCCAACGGTTGACGATGCCCAGTAGTGCATTTACAGTGACAAATACTGGCAGCGAAATAACAGAATCCCTTAGTTTGACGGTTGACTCCGCTACCTTCTCAGAAGCTGCGGGTGCAGGTGCTGCCACTGGAACTGTTACCCGAACCGGAGACTTATCAAAGTCACTCACGATTAACTTACTCAGCAGCGACACCAGCGAAGCTACCGTTGCGACAACTGTAACCATTCCAGCAAATCAGGCATCAGCAACCTTCGCAATTGATGCGGTGAACGATCCGTTTGTAGAGGGTTCTCAGACAGTGACATTAACAGCTTCTGCAACCCAATATATTAGCGGCACAATTACCGTAACCGTAACTGACGACGAACTAGAAGCTGGTAATCTTCGCATCCACGATATTCAAGGTGCTAGCCATACATCGCCGTTGGTGGGTCAGTTGGTTTCCAAAGTCCCTGGTATCGTCACCGCAGTAAAGTCAAATGGATTTTATCTGCAAGATCCCAATCCGGACACGAATGATGCTACCTCCGAGGGGATTTTCGTCCTCACTTGGATAACCCCCAAAGTCAGTGTTGGGGACTCCATTCTGGTTAGCGGGATTGTTGATGAATTCATTCCTAGCGGTTCTGATAGCAGCAGTCTCTCTACAACTCAAATTATTGTGGGGAATGCAGGGATTGCAACAATTTCCAAGGGCAATCCTTTACCTAGTAGCACTATTTTGGGTGAGGGCGGACGCACGATTCCAACTCAAGTGATTGATGATGATGGATTAGGTATATTCAACCCGACGCAAGACGGCATTGACTTCTACGAAAGCCTAGAAGGAATGCGGGTGCAGGTGAATAATGCGGTAGCGGTAGGGCCTACCAATGATTTTGGTGAAATTCCCGTCCTGGCTGACAATGGTGTGAATGCTAGCACCCGAACGGACAGGGGCGGTATTGTAGTTCAGCCGGGGGATTTTAACCCAGAACGGATTATTATCGACGATGCCATTATTAACGGTGAACCTCAAGTAAATGTGGGCGACACCTTCACTGGTTCCATCACTGGCGTCATCGACTACAGCTTTGGCAATTATAAGCTTCTCAATACTGCACCTTTACCTAACGTCATTTCTGGAAATTTAGCACGGGAAACAACTGCATTAACAGGAAGTGCTGACCAGTTGACGGTTGCTAGTTTTAACGTCGAGAATCTCAATCCTGCTGATGATAACGCTAAATTTAGCAGCCTTGCGAATATTGTTATCAATAACCTCAAATTACCAGACATTATTAGCTTGGAGGAAATCCAAGACAACAATGGTGCCACAAATGATAGTGTCGTTGATGCTAACCAAACTTACCAAACCCTAATAGATGCGATCGCATCTTTGGGTGGTGCAACTTACCAGTACCGTCAAATTAACCCGGTAGACGACCAAGATGGCGGTCAACCGGGGGGGAATATCCGCGTCGGCTTCCTCTTCAACCCGAATCGCGTTGAGTTTGTAGACCGTCCTGGCGGCACCTCCACGACTAACACCACCGTAAATAGCGGAACAGATGGCCCAGAACTTTCCGCTAGTCCGGGTCGCATTATTGACACTAACCTTTCTAATGGTGACGCCTTTGCCAACAGTCGCAAGCCTTTGGTTGGGGAGTTTCTCTTCAAGGGCAACCAAGTATTTGTTATCGGCAACCACTTCAACTCCAAAGGTGGCGATCAACCTCTTTTCGGAAGTTCTCAACCGCCAATACTCACTTCAGAAGCGCAACGTCTACAGCAGGCCGCTACCGTTAATAACTTTGTCGATAGCCTACTGGCAATTGACCCCAATGCCAATGTCATAGTACTGGGGGATTTTAATGATTTTCAGTTCTCGAAGCCGTTAGAAGTATTGAAAGGAAACGACCTCACGAACCTGATTGATACTTTGCCGAAAAACGAACAATATTCTTACATTTTTGAAGGGAATTCTCAAGCACTTGACCACATCTTGGTCAGTAAAAATCTCAACACAACGGCAGAAATCGATGTAGTACATCTCAATGCCGAGTTTGCAACTCAAGATAGCGACCACGATCCGCTAGTCGCCCGTTTTACCTTACCAATCAATGGCAGCGCAAGTTCTAATACCTTGGTTGGCAATAATAGTAATAATCGCATTGATGGGAAAGCGGGGAACGATACCCTGATCGGACTGCAAGGAGATGATATCCTCACCGGCGGTGGTGACCAAGATATTTTTGTGATTCGCAGTGGCGATGGCACCGACACGATTACAGATTTTGGTAGCGTAGGAACGGGAAATCATCCATCCGCAGAAATGATTTCCGAAGTCGATACCCTCAAATTTGAAGGTACTGGTTTAATTGCCAGCAATCTACTTTTAACTCAAACGGGTAACGATCTAGCGATCGCATTCGATGGCGTTGATAACACGAAGGTTATCTTGAAAAATTTTACCCTCCAAGATTTCAATAACCTCCAACAATCTACAGGTGCGTCGGTAGACATCGGCAATATTCTCTTTAACGGACAAACGCAGATTCAGAAAAGCTTTGAAATTGCTAACGCTAACGAGGATCTCAAACAGATTTTCAACAAAAATACCGTCGCTTTCCTTAACGATTTGGATAACAACACCCAAGGTTTTGATGCTTCTAACGATGTTATTAACGGTCAAGGTGGCAATGATACGTTAGAAGGATTGGGTGGTGATGACTTGCTGCGTGGCGGGATTGGCAACGACACTCTATTAGGTGGAGAAGGAAACGATTACCTCGCCGGTGGCGACGGTGATGACTGGCTTAATGGTGGGATTGGTCAAAATACACTCTTCGGCGGTAATGGTAGCGATCGCTTTGTTGTATCGAATAACAGCGGCACAAACACGATTCTTGACTTCACGGATACTCAAGACCTCATCGTATTCTCCGATGGTTTGAAGTTGGAGTATCTAACGATTACCCAAGGTACAGGTGCGAATGCAAACGATACTTTAATCGGTCTTGCGAACACAGGGGAACTATTAGCAACACTTACTGGAGTGCAAGCAAACATCCTGACCAGCGATGATTTCACCACGATCTAGTTAAGTGAAAATCAATTGGTAATCGTCTGTTGACCGTAATCGGACATCGTTCTGGTTAGGGTTTACGGATCTAAACCTCTATAAGAAAAAGTTATATAAAGCAGAGATAAAGTGACAATGAATTTCTTATAAAGTTTTTGTCAAAATTTTTTCATCTTCCTAAAGTAGTAAACAATTAAAGTGTCAAATAAGTACAGAAAGAATTGAAATGTGCTAAAGACTACACTATAACTTTTCCAAGCAATGCAATTTTGAGATTGTTTGCATTTGTCCTTGCTCGATACACCTTTATCAACAAAATGTCCTCTCTAGCCAGATATTTGCAGGAATTTCGATAATTGAGGCTAAAAACGCTAGTTTATCAAAATTTCTGGAAACTATATGACAGCATCTACTGAGATTAATTCAGTTCACCAGCTATTGGCGACCTGAATATCTACAAACTGACGACTTTCTCTACGTTATTGAGCGACACGCTGGCGATCGCTCTGGTGTCTCTACTAATCTCAACCATTGATATTTACACCCAAACCTCATCATGCAAGACTTTTGGAATCATTCCTCCTCAAATCAACAATCAAACCAAGCTGGTCAGGGCATTGCTGGTGAAAACTCTTCAGTGGTAGAGACTTCTCCCACCCAGCGAGTACAAAAGATAGTCTTCATTGACTCTACAGTTGAGAATTACCAGAGTCTCGCTGCTGGTGTGGAACCGGGGACGGAAGTATTTATCCTGAACCCAATGCAGGATGGAGTAGCGCAAATTGCACAAGTGCTGGCGGGACGCACCGACATCGCCAGCGTTCACATAGTTTCCCACGGCACACAAGGCAGTTTGCAACTGGGGTCAACCCAACTTAATTCAAGCAACCTAGAAGCATACACTAGCCAGTTACAGCAGTGGGCAAATGCTTTAACCCCTGATGCTGACATCCTTCTCTACGGTTGCAATGTGGCACTTGGCATCTCTGGTGTCACCTTTGTCGAAAAGTTGAGTCAGCTGACAGGAGCAAATATTGCCGCTTCCAATAATCTTACTGGCAGTGCAGCCTTAGGCGGTGACTGGAATCTGGAAGTCAAAACCGGGTCAATTACAACCTCCCTAGCATTCGACTCCTCAGTCTTGCAGGAATACACCTCGGTTTTAGAAATTTTCAAGTTTATCGGGCAATCAACATTTAATTCAAATTACAACTATTCAGGAACCACAGTCGGCGGTTTATCAGGCATTACCTACAATGCAGCCACTAATACTTACTACGCTATCTCTGATGCTAAAAACGATGCTAACGGTCCAGTTCGTTTCTATACCCTCAACATTGATCTGAGTTCGGGTTCCTTGGGAACAATTAATTTCACAGGTGTCACAACCCTAAAAGACTCAGGCGGTACCCCTTTTGCTGCGAACATTTCTGATACAGAAGGCATTGCCCTTACTAGCGGCGGGAATGCCTTCATTTCTTCAGAAGGAATATTTTCTACTAACGCGCAGCCCTTTATCAACCGATTTAACCTAACAACAGGAAATCAAAATCTCTCGCTGCCTGTTCCTAGCCCCAAATTTGACATATCAGCATACACAACTCAAGGTGTTCGCGATAATAAAGCTTTTGAAAGCTTAACAATTACGCCTGACCAACAGGTTCTATTTACAGCAACAGAAGTTGCTTTAGAACAAGATGGTTCTGCTCCAACAAGCACTGCTGGCAGCCCTTCCCGCATTTTGAGATATGACTTATCCACTGGTTCAGCAAATGGAGAATTCCTATACAACACTGACGCTGACAATGGCATTTCTGAACTATTGGCACTGGATCAAAATACCTTACTCGCTATAGACCGCAATGTATCTCTTGGAGTTGGCAAGCTGTATCAAGTGTCTCTGCAAGGAGCGACCAATATTCAAGACAATAACGGTTTGCTCGCTTCCGGTCTTAGCGGTATTACAGCCGTTCAAAAAACTTTTTTGTCAAATTTCCCATTGGGTACCAATTTTGAAGGCATGACGCTTGGTGCCACTTTGCCCAATGGGAAACGCTCTTTAGTGCTTGTCAGCGACAACAACTTTGGTGCAAATTTTGGCATACCCACCCAGTTCGCCGCTTTTGAAATTAATAGCGCCCCCGTCCTAGATAACAGTGGGTTGCCCATCCTAACAACGATTAACGAAGATCCCACCAGCAACCCAGGCACCTTAATTTCCTCGCTTATTGGCACTTCTGTCACAGATTTAGATACTGGGGATGCTAAAGGAATCGCCGTAACGGGTGTAGATAAGACCAACGGCACTTGGGAGTTCTCAATCAACGGGGGCAGTTCTTGGGCACCCTTCACGCCATCAGAAAGCGCAGCTCAATTGCTAGCAGCAAACGCTGACACCCGAATCCGTTTTGTCCCCAGCCTTAACTACAATGGCACCGTCACCGCAGGTATTACCTTCCGCGCCTGGGATCAAACGACCGGAACTAATGGCGGTACTGCGGATATCACCACTAGCGGTACTGGTGGCTTATCTTCCTTCAGCACCGCGATTGAGACGGCTAGCATTACCATTAATCCGGTCAACGACGCCCCCACCTTTACGCCAGGAAGTAATCAAATTGTCACCGCAGGCGCAGGGGCACAAAGCGTCACTGCATGGGTGACAGGGTTCAATCCTGGCCCAACGAACGAATCTAGCCAAACGCTTCTCGGCTACCAAATTGTCAGCAATAGCGCCCCCAGTCTATTCAAAGTTGCACCCACCATTAATGCTGCGGGCAACCTAATCTACACTCCATCAACCAGTCTTGGCAGTAGCGCCACAGCTACCATTGATGTCACCGTTCAGGACAATGGCGGCACTGCTAACGGCGGTGCAGACACCTCTGCTATTAAATTTTTCAATATCACCGTTAATCCCAACATCGCACCGTTAAACGTAGTCATTAACGAAGTTGCCTGGATGGGAACTAACGCTGATTTCAACGATGAATGGATTGAACTCTACAACCCCACTGCCAAGAATATTGATTTGAGTGGCTGGACGCTAACATCTGGCGATGGCACTCCCAGTATCACTTTCCCAGCGGGAAAAATTATTCCCGCTGGTGGATATTTTCTGTTAGAGCGCACGGATAATACAACTGTCAACAGCATCCCATCTGACTTAATTTATACAGGTTCGCTTGGCAATGCTAGTGGGGAGACGCTGACACTCAAAACACCAGATGGCGTTGTGATTGATACAGCCAATGGAAATGGCGGCGCATGGCCTGCTGGGGCGAATGTCACAGGTACTCCCACCGTCCGCCTGACAATGGAACGGACGAATCCCCTCGCCGCCGATACTGATAACAATTGGCACAGAAATGATGGGGTAACTTACAACGGCATTGACGTTGGCGGAAATCCCATTTATGGAACACCCAAAGCTGCTAATTCGGTTCCCGTTCCTGCTGGTGTCACCGTCACTCCAATTACCAATGTGACTACAGAAGCTGGAGGAACTGCGACTTTTACCGTCAAACTAAATACAATTCCTACCGCTAATGTCACTATCGGTTTAACTAGTTCCGATACAACGGAGGGAATTCTCTCTACTTCATCCCTATTTTTCACCCCTAGTAACTGGAATACTCCTCAAACTGTCACCATCACAGGCGTAGATGACACGATTGTTGATGGCAACATTGCTTATTCCATCATCACTGCTGCAACAGTTAGCACTGACAGCAACTACAACAACATCAACCCAGCGGATGTGGCTGTAGTTAATAATGACAATGACACGCCAATTGTTATTAATATCACCGCGATAGATGCTGATGCAGCAGAAGCGGGTGCAAATACTGGAACCTACCAGATTACCCGGACTGGCAACACAACGGGCAATTTAACTGTAAAATTTGCCGTCAGTAACAATAGTGCCAGCAGTGGTGACTACACCCTAACAGATAGTAACGGCAATGCGATCGCTATCTCCAATGGAATTGCCAGCGTTACCCTATTAGCTGGGCAAACATCTTTCAATATTACTCTTACCGCAGTTGATGACATCCAAGCGGAGGCAGCTGAAACACTAAAGTTAGATTTAGTCGCTGACGCGGCATATGCGATCGCATCTTCTCAAAATACCGCAACCGCCACCATCCAGCAAAATGACACCGTAGTAATTAACACCAACGACAGCGGCGAAGGTTCGCTACGACAAGCAATTATCAATGCCAACGCCTTTAGTGGCACCGATACCATCGGTTTTCAAATTGGCACTGGCTTACAAACAATTACACCCCTTTCAGCTTTACCTACCCTAACCGGTTCCGTAATTATTGACGGCACTACTCAGACTGGATTTTCTGGTACTCCGATTATTCAATTAAGTGGAAGCGGGACGGGTACTGGACTGAAAATTACTGCGGGTAACAGTACAGTACGCGGCTTAATTTTTAATGGTTTTCAGGATGGGGTTGAGTTAAGTGGCGGTGGCAATAATGTTATTGCAGGCAACTTTATTGGGACTAATGCGGCGGGTAATGCAGTAGCAGGTAACTCCCGCTGGGGCGTGTTTATTAACGGTTCCTCTAACAACATCATCGGGGGAACGACGGCAGGGACGCGCAATATTATTTCCGGTAACAGTGTCGGTCTCTTCGTCACTGATAGCGGGAATCAAATCCAAGGGAACTACATCGGGACTGATGTTACTGGTAATGTTGACTTGGGTAATACTGCTGACGGCATCAGCATCCAAGGAACTAACAACATCATTGGCGGGACGACAACAGGCGCACGGAACGTCATCTCCGGCAATAATCAGAATGGTGTCAGCATTAGCCAAGTCGGTTCCACCGGAAACCAGGTATTAGGGAACTACATTGGCACCAATGCTACTGGTACTGCCGACTTAGGCAACACTCAGAATGGTGTAGAAATTCAATACGCACCCAATAACATTATCGGTGGGGCAACCGCAGGTGCAGGTAATGTTATTTCTGGTAACAACAATAACGGTATCTGGATTACAGGCAACACGGCTACGGGAACTCAGGTATTAGGTAACTACATCGGCACTAATGCTTCCGGAAAGGTGGCGATTGGCAACTCATTAAGAGGTATCACTGTATCTGCCCCTGACAATACCATTGGAGGTACAGCGGCGGGTGCGGGTAATGTTATTTCTGGCAACGTTGAGGGGATTGCTATCCAAGGTACTGAGGCAACAGGAAATCAGATACAAGGCAACTACATTGGAACCCAAGCAGATGGCACTAGTGCTTTAGGGAATACTTCTCACGGTGTGGTAGTAAGAAGCGATGCCAAAAACAACACGATTGGCGGAACCACGGCTGGTGCAGGCAATACCATTGCCTTTAATAATGGCGATGGAGTGTTTGTTGATACCAACTTCGGCACTGTTATTAACAATGGCATCCTAGCCAACGCCATCTTCTCTAACTCTGGTTTAGGAATCGATTTAGGGACTAATGGAGTAACCGCTAACGATGTTGGCGATGGTGACGCAGGGGCGAACAATCTACAAAATTTCCCGTTGCTTACTTCTGCGGTTTTAAATGGTGCCAACACAACAGTTACAGGAACGTTCAACAGCAACCCCAACGCTACATTCAGGCTGGAATTTTTCTCTAACACAGCCTTAGATCCGTCTGGTAATGGAGAGGGTAAAACATTGCTTGGCTTTACCAATGTAACCACTGATGCCAGCGGTAATGGCAGCTTTACAGCGAATTTGGCGACGATGGTAGCGTTGGGTAACTTTATTACCGCAACAGCAACCAATTCCAACAACACCTCCGAGTTTTCCACCGGAATCCCCGTTACCACACTCGTCAGTATTAGTGCCATCGATGCTACCGCTGCTGAATCAGGCACAGATACAGGCATTTACCAGATTACTCGTACTGGTACAACAGGCGATTTGACAGTAAATCTTGCTGTCGATGGTAGCAGCACTGCTAGCGGAAATGACTATACGCTGAGTAGCAAGGGTTTATCGGTGGTGATTCCGGATGGGAAGAGTTTTGTCAATGTTACTCTTACTGCTGTTGATGATACTTTGCCGGAGTTAGCGGAAACGCTGCGGCTAAACTTGGCGACGGGTGCAGGTTACACCATTGATACTGCTAAGAATAATGCTACGGTAGCGATCGCATCCAACGACACGATTCAATACGCGATTACTACTGCTTCCCTAGCTTTAAAGGAAGGTGACACTGGTAAGCAAACCGTTACCTTTACTGTCACGCGCAGCGGCGGAATTGGTGTAGCCAGTACCGTTGATTATGGAATTGGTGGAACCGCAACCAATGGCATTGACTACAACAACATACTGGTTACAGGTGGGACAACTGCCCTTTCCGGCACGCTTAGCTTTGGAGTTGGCGAGACAACCAAAACAATCAACCTAGATGTTTTGGGTGACACAATATTTGAGCAAGATGAAACCATCAATGTCACCCTGAGTAAACCGAACCTAACACTTGCCCCCGCAAGTTCGACGATTACTACAGGTACAGCACAGGTAACGGTTATTAACGACGATGCCAAACCCACCGTCTCCATCACACCAGCCACTGTTACTCAAAGCGAAGGCACCACAGGAACCAGCGCCTACACCTTCACCGTGTCCCTCTCCAACCCCAGTGACCAGCCAATTACGGTCAACTACAGTACCAACGACGGCACCGCCACCACCACAGACGGCGACTACATCGACAACGACGGCATCCTTACCTTCAATCCGGGCGACCCCTTAACTAAAACCATCACGGTTAACGTCAAGGGTGACAACAAGTTTGAGAAAGATGAAACCTTCAGCGTCAAACTCAACAATGCTACCAACGCCACCGTTAACCCAGAGGCGAACGCCAGTACCGCCATCATCACCAACGACGATTCTCAACCCATCGTCTCTATCGCACCAGGCACCGTTACTCAAAGCGAAGGCAATACTGGCACCACCGCCTACACCTTCACCGTGTCCCTTTCCAACCCCAGCGACCAGCCAATTACGGTCAACTACAGTACCAACGACGGCACCGCCGCCACAACCGACGGCGACTACACCGACAACGACGGCATCCTTACCTTTAATCCGGGCGACCCCTTAACCAAAACCATCACGGTTAACGCCACGGGTGACAACAAGTTTGAGAAAGATGAAACCTTCAGCGTCAAACTCAACAGTGCTACCAACGCCAATCTAGGCAACACTACTGCCACAGGCATCATCAAAAACGATGACACCCCTGGATTCACTATTTCCCCGATCAGCGGCAACACCACCGAAGCTGGAGGTACTGCCACATTTACAGTTAAACTCAACAGCCAACCCACCGCTAATGTCACCCTTGGCTTAACCAGTTCCGACACCACCGAAGGTACCGTCTCTAGCCCCAGCCTCACATTCACAGCCAATAACTGGAATATTGCTCAAACCGTTACGGTCAAAGGAGTTGATGATGCACTGGTTGATGGCAATATCGCCTACAACATCATCACCGCCCCAGCCGTCAGTACCGATGCCAACTACAACCAACTCAATCCAGGTGATGTCGCTGTCACCAACATCGACAACGACGCCGCCGGATTCACCATCACCCCGATTAGCGGCAACACTACCGAAGCCGGAGGCACTGCCAACTTCACCGTTAAACTCAACAGTCAACCCACCAGCAACGTCACCATCGGTTTAGCGAGTTCCGATCCGACAGAAGGCAGCGTTTCCAGCCCATCGCTGACCTTTACTTCAAATAATTGGAATATTGCTCAAACCATTACGGTGAAGGGAATCGACGATGTACTGGTAGATGGCAATATTGCTTACAATATCGTCACTTCTGCTGCGATTAGCACCGACGCTAAATATAACGGACTCCATCCTCAAGATGTTGCTGTTGTCAACATTGACAATGACACTGCACCTCTAAATGTCATTAACGGTACTTGGCTTTCTGAAACCTTAGTGGGAACCTCTTTAGACGACCGGATCAATGGCTTTGGCGGTCATGACACGATTGTAGGGGGTTTGGGAAAAGACCGGATTTACGGCGATGACGGCAACGATACCCTAATCGGCGACCTCAACAATAATCTCTTGACTGGGGGTTCGATGGGGATGGATGACCTGATCTACGGTGGCACAGGCAACGATCGCATCAACGGTTGTGGCGGCAATGATACCCTGTACGGCGAGGCAGGCAGCGACCAAATTTGGGGAGATGGTGGCGATGACCGACTCTATGGAGGTTTGGGGAATGACATCCTCACCGGAGGATTGGGGCGCGATATCTTCGCCGTTTCCAAAGGGGAAGGTACTGACACCATCCGCGACTTCCAGATTGGTCAAGACTACATAGGGTTAGGCGGGGGTTTGAAATTGAACCAGTTGTCGATTATTCAGCAAGGAAGCAATACCAGCATTATTGACAATTCCAACAACCAGACTCTGGCAATATTGGCTGGGGTGAATGCTGCTACGTTTATGAGTAATGCAGCTTCTACTTTTGTAAGTATCTAGTATAAGGAAGCAGCTTTAATTAATATTTAAAGCTGCTGATTTGGCAACTATTGACAATGAGTTGCTGTGGATATGAGCCTGAAGCCAAAACAGAATCTAATAGAGAAAATGCTTCTAAGAACATCAACACCGTACATCTACACAATTTTGCTGCTGTTAGGAACGCTAACTTCAACTGCTACCGCCCAAACACCTAATTTAAAACCCAATACATCAAGCTCGACAACAGACTTTACAGGCGTTACAATCCTCCAGCTACCTGATGGCATTCCTGAATTAAATAACGATACTGTAGGCTCATCCTTTGGCGATACCCTTGATGTAGCAAAACACCCACCAGGCGCGTTGGAACCCGCAGCCTTAAGCTTCGAGGACCAGAAGTCTTTAGCCAAACCGTCTTTTTACACGCTAAAACAAGGGCGTTTTCTTGCCCAAATATCTAATGTAAAAACTGCACTCCCCACACCAGAATCTAGTCCCAAAGCCGTACCTTCCCCAGAGACATTGGAGGTTGAGATTTCTCAACCTTTAGCAGAAGTAAAAACACCTCCTCGGACTTTGCGCGAAGCAGGGTTACTCCAAGAAATACTAACCCCAGAAAACGCCGCTCCTACAGAAGAGATTAGGGCTGCCACTAAACAAACAGCACCATCAGCTCGAGTTCGTTCTCAACGATTTCTGCCCCGGATCGGCGCTGAATTTACCACTGGTTCTGGTGTGGGTTATGAAAGTTCTTTTGGTAGCATTGGAGGCTTTGTTCCCCTATGGCAAAACTCAGACAACCTCACCTTCTTAGAAGGTCGATTGCTGTTGTCAACGGAAGATTCTCATATAAGCAGCAATATTGTTTTAGGACATCGCTTTTATAGTGCCAAAGATAACCGGATCTTGGGCGGCTATGTCGCCTTCGATACCCGCGACACGGGTAATAGCAACTTTAATCAACTGGGTGCTGGGTTTGAAAGCTTAGGAGAAAACTGGGATATTCGCGCGAATGCTTACATTCCGGTTGGAGATACCCGCCAACTGACCCAAGAGAGGGTTTTTTCTACAGGTTTATCGTTTTCAGACCCTTTCTTTCAGGGTAATTTCTTGGGTCAAACTAGAAATCAACAACTTCAACGCGATCGCAATTTTGAAGCGGCGATGGCAGGATTTGATGTTGAAGCTGGCGTGAAAATCGCCCAGCTAGGTCAAACCGGCGACCTCCGAGGTTATGCCGGACTGTATTATTATGATGCCCCAGACAGTGCGGAGATTTTGGGCTGGCGGACTCGGTTAGAAGCGCGTCCTACTGACACTTTCAGGCTGGGACTATTGCTCTCAAATGACGCCACTTTTGGTACGAATTTGGTGCTGAGTGTGGGGGCGAATTTTCCCGGCACTCGTCCCAGAGGGATAAGAAAAGAAGATCGAGTTCTGGCGCGTCTGGGGGAATCTGTGACCCGAAACGCGAATATCGTAGTCGATGAACAATCCGAATCTGAGTCTTTCAGCGTGCAGGATACGGTATTTGTTACGAATCCCGCGACGGGTCAACCGTGGAGATTTCGGCACGTCAATTTGGGAATTGGAACCGGGAACGGCACGTTCGAGAATCCGACTGCAACGGTTGCGGAAGCTTTGGCTGTGGCTCAATCCAATGATATTGTCTACGTGCAACCAGGGACAAATCTTGGGGTTCCTGCTTTCAAGATTCCCGACCAAGTGCAGGTGTTTTCAACTGGCCCTGTGCAGCGTATAGATACCGTGGAACTCGGCAATCTACAATTACCCTTATCTAATGCAGGGGTACTGCCAGACGTGACAGGAACAGTCACGATGGGGAATATGACAACGCTTTCGGGTTTCGCCATTAGCGCAACCACTGGTTCTGGCATCGCTGGAAGCAACATCAGCAATGCAATTATTCGAGACAATGCGATCGCGAATTCTGCCAGTGAGGGCATCTTACTTGAGAACGTGACTGGTCAGATACTAATTCAAGACAACGCGATCGCAAATTCTGCTTTGGAAGGCTTTTCCCTCAGCAATAATCAGGGGCAAGTTAACCTAATTCTTGTCAAAAACACGATCGCCAACAATGGTGCTTTAGCTAACGAAGGGGACGGCATCAATCTTGAACTTCGCAATACTGCAACTGGAACCTTTAATATCTCAGAGAATACGATTACTGGCAGTAACAGCTTCGGGAGCATCGCCGACGGAGTCGAGGTAAAACTGTTCGAGAGTGCTTCCGGAACCTTTACTCTGACTAATAACCAAATAACCGCAAATCAATTTAGTGGCATTAATATTGAACTTGAATCCAATACTTTGGGGACATTTGAGATTGCCAACAGCACAATCTCAGGCAATCAATTTGATGGAATTTCTATCAAGCTAAACGATAGCGCGACTGGAACGTTTAATATCACTAATACTCAAATTTCTAAAAACGGGTTTTATGGGATTGGGATACTTCTCTCAAATAACACCTCTGGAACCTTCAACATTACCAATAGCACCATTGCTGAAAATCAAGATAATGGAGTGAATATCGCACTTTCCGATGCAGCGATAGGAACAGTCAATATTTCTAACAATCAGCAAATTTCTAAAAATGGATTTTACGGAATTTTTACCAGCATCAATGGAAACGCCCAACTTCAATTCCTCAGTGAATCAAATCAAATTATAGATAATGCTTTTACCGGGCTTTCCCTCAACAGCTACGATACTGCTAAAATCTTTGCCGGAGTCCGGCTTAACACCATAACAGGCAGCGCAATCGGCGATCTCGAAGCAATAACCAGCGGTTCTGGCGATACAATTTGTCTCCAACCCCGCAATAATACGATTGGAAACTTTTTCTTAAATGACAGTTTTGGAGGAGCGATCCAGATAGAAACGGGAACGCTGTCTACAAATAATATTTCTACCAGTGACCTCAGCAATTGGTCTGGAACCACTGTACCGGCTGGAACTTGTGGTTTCCCTTAGTCGGTAAATGATACCAGTTCACTTTTGTGGAATTACACATTAGATCCTCCAACCCCCCTTTTCAGGTGAGATTCGAGCCATAAAGTGAATTGGTATTTGTTTGCTTCCAAGCTTTGAACTCGCTTTAGCAGCGAACTAGGTAGCGGCTCCATCTCATCTATAGCAATCCTCAATGATTCGTGAATCCGAGTCCACTGAGTTCTCTAACAAGTCGGAGAGCTAAACCACTGTATTTGCAAGCAGATGATTTGGGGCAAAGTTTTGTATATGTAAATACAAAATTACTTTACATAAGATAATACCTCAGATAGGTATATCGAGCAGCCATAACTACATCCTGGGAAGAGGAATTCGTACATCTGGCTTTCTAAGATGATCCCAGGCAAAAATAATAGGAGTAGTTTATGACCGAGCAACCAGATCAACAAGTTAATAACTTACCTTCAGAAGTACAAGCACTGCCTGAGGCAGCTCAGCAGATTTTCCAGGCTGCATTTAAGAGTGCCCAAGAAGACGGGATGGACGAAGAATCTGCCCGCAAAGTTGCGTGGAATACCATCAAAAGCGAATACCGTCAAGGTGAAAATGGCGAGTGGGAGCGGACTCCTGAAATGATAAACGAAGACAATTCAAATCCCGTAACTCGCGCCGCTGTCCAGTCTGGCGGCAATTAAACGCCTTTAAGTAAGTAGCAATACTTTAGATTGATTGACAATGGAAGGCGGTCTGTGCAGGTCACAGACCGCCTTTTGCCTATAGGTCTACGCTTAATTTGCAGTAAAACGAATCGTTCCAAGTGTAGCGAACGATGTAGAGATGAACACCATCAGATGGAACCTCACCCCTAGCCCTTCTCCGTGGGCGGAGAAGGGAGAATCTTTAATCCCTGTCCCTCTAGGTTCACAAGGTGCGGTTAAACCGGAGTGCATTCAATAGAGAATTACCAAAGTGCCGTCTGAAAGCAATTGTTCGCGTCGCTAGTTGCTAAAGCCACTACGCCCAAAAGATAAATTTGAATAAATTATGATAATTTATGGTTGTAGTTAGCTCAACTGTGTTAACTACCTCAACTCATCGTTTATCAAATAACTAGGTTCAAAAAAAATCAACAGGGAGAACATTATGAAAAAAACATTAAATAATGTATTGTTAACAGGTCTTGTCGTGTTTCCAATGGCGCTGGTCAGTGGTTGTGGTGGAGGCGAAAAATCCGCTACATCTCAGGCTTCTGCTTCTCCAAAATCTACTACATCTCAGACTTCAACTACCTCTACACCGACTTCCTCTCGACTGACTTTTGAAAAATCTTTCCTTGTCAGAAAAACTCCCGATAAAAAAGTTGTGCCGGTCAATGATGGAGTTTATAAAAGAGGGGAAGATGTTCAGCTAGTCTTGCTTAATGTTGGCAAATTTAAGAAAGGTCAGGATGGGAAAAACTGGCTAGATATGGATATGGAAGTTAAAAATGCCAAGGGTGAAGTCATATTGGTAAAAAAGAGCCTAATTGGAGAAAAAGGACATACAGCTTTAAAAGATGATGTGGCAGCCTCTCCCAATGGGACTGTTAATACAACTCCTAAAATTCAACCTGGCACTTACCAAATTCAGCTAACGGTTTATGACAAGGTAGGTGGTGGTAGGGTAACAGAAACCAAAGCGTTTACTTTGAAGTAGAGACATTTCCAAATTAAAGATAAAATCCAAGAATTGAAGCTTGAATGTTTTATCCCTGTTTGATAAACGCGCCCTCATTTTCGGATGAATAGCGGATATTAGCTTCTTTGAAACGCCGCAAAGCTTCAGCTAAGCGATCGCATTCGGCAATCAAACTCACCCGCACATACCCCTCGCCACCCAAACCAAAGGCATTTCCGGGAGTCACGACCACGCCCGTCTGCTGCAAGACAGAGAGGGCAAAATCCGTTGAGGTCATCCCTACCGGACACGGAACCCACAGGTACATGGTGGCTTTTGGCTTGGGAACTGTCCAACCCAACTCAGCAAATCCCTCGATCAGAAAATCGCGGCGACGGCGATAGCGATCGCAGACCTGATTTACATAAATATCTGGAAGTTGTAAGGCGGTTTCGGCGGCAGATTGCAAGGCGGCAAAGATGCCATAATCCAGATTGGTCTTGAGTGTCCGCAACCCTTGAATGATGTGTTGGTTGCCTACAACAAAACCAACGCGCCAGCCTGCCATGTTGTAAGTTTTAGACAAGGTATGAAACTCGACGCCGATTTCCTTCGCCCCTGGAATTTCTAACAAGCTGGTTGGTTGATAACCATCAAAAGCTAATTCTGCATAGCACAAATCATGCACCAGTAAGATTTCGTGCTTCTTGGCAAAGGCAACGATATCTTTGAAGAACTCGCGGGGTGCGGTTGCGCCAGTGGGATTGCTGGGATAGTTGAAATAGAGAATCTTGGCTTGTTGGGCTACGTCATCGGGAATGTCACCGAGATCGATCACCCAGTCATTTTCGGGTTTCAGAATCAGCGGGTGAATTTTGCCCCCAGCGATCGCTGGCCCGCGAAAATGGGGCGGATAAGAGGGACTGGGTACCAGAATCACATCGCCTGGGTTGATATAGGCAAAGGCGAGGTGAGTCAGCCCTTCTTTAGAACCGAGTAGCGGCAAGGCTTCGCTATCTGGATCGAGGTCAACATTATAGCGACGCCCGTACCAGTTAGTGATGGCGCGGCGGAAGCTGAGAGTCCCTTCAAAGGGGGGATAGCCGTGATTTGTCGGATTTTGCAACGCTGCGATCGCGGCGTCTATCACTGGCTGAGGCGCTGGGCCATCTGGATTCCCCATTCCCAAGTCAATTAAATCCAGCCCTTGTTCGCGTGCCCTGGCTTTCAGTTCATCCAGACGGGCAAATACATAAGGGGGCAGTGATTGCAGGCGTTCCGCTGGGCTAATCCAATCTAACGTCATTGGTTAAGGCAGGAAAGTTGGCAAGGAAAGCAGGTTGGCAGGCAGGATTGCAGGTTGGAGATTGGCAGGTTGATTAAAACTTTCAACTTTTGAGATTCTTCAACCTTCAATGCGTTTAAACCTGCAATTTTTGAAATTCAAACATCATTATGATTCGCCGCTGAGGTCAGCCCCAGATTTGGACGCCCTACCTCAACGGGTGCGGTTGTCGACACCATTGCCGCCATCAGCTGTTCGGGCACCACCCGGAAGGGTAGCCGGTGGATATCCGAGTTAGGGGCACAGGCAATTTCAGCGGCTTGCCGAAATTCTCCCAGTGTAATATTTCCCAAACCCAAATCATCCAAAGTTTGAGGCAGTCCAATTTCGGCGTAAAACTTCAATAACTGTTGCCTTGCGGTTGCTGCGAGTTGGTTGCTTTGCAGCATTTCTTCTAACCGTAACTGGACGAGAATGCCATAGGCGACTTTCTCACCATGTATGGCACCGTGGGCGGCGGGGATATGGGTCAAACCATTATGGACGGCGTGGGCGGCGACGGTACGGCACTGGGCACCACCTAAACCACCAATGACCCCGGCAAGTAAAACTGAGGCATCTACGACTTCTCGCCAAACTTCACTGCCCGGTTCTTTCAGCGCTGCTGCGGCTTTTTGGAAGAGAATATCCCGCAGCACTCGCGCTTGTTGCACGGCGGCAATCATCAAAGTTTGGTCGGAGTGACCGCTGCTGACAGAAGCTTCGTACCACTTCGCCAAGGCGTCGCCAATCCCGGCAATTAAGGTGCGTTGCGGTGCAGTCTGAATTAACTCGTAATCCAGCACTAGCAAATCCGGGCACCGATCGAGACTGACATCATAGAGAAATGCCCCTTCGTCGGAATAGACGTTGGAAAGGGCTGTCCAAGCAGCGCAGGTTGCCCCTGAGGTGGGAATTGTGACGACTGGCAACTGGCATTGATGAGCCAGTAGTTTTGCGGTATCTAATGCTTTGCCACCGCCGATGCCAATAATTACGTCGGCTTGATGGTCGGTGACAGCTTTCCGCAGAGATTCGAGCGATCGCGTACTGCAATCTGGGCTGTAAGATGCCTGGGCAATGTCTGTTTTTTGCTGTTTTAGGGCAAGCTGCAATCGGGGTAGCGTGACGGACAGCGTGCGATCGCCCCCGACAACCAAGGGACGCCGCCCAAAAGTCGCGATCGCGTCTCCCGCTTGTTCCAGCGCCCTCTGACCGCGCAGCACCCGACCGGGAGCCACCATCAGCGAAAATAACGAAGGAGCGGTTTGAGTAGACAACTCTGGTAAGGATTGATTGGGCATAGAATCAACCATTCTAGTTTAAAGAAGGGAATTGCTCAATACTGCTTATGAAAGAATTTATAACAAATTTCTCTAATAACTTTACTTTAGTAATTGAGGGAGGCAGCAGCCTATTTAATACTCGTTTCTAGGCACTCGTTTCTAGGCTCCGCCTCGCTTTGACTCTGAAAGACCCAATCTAGAGAAAATAGAGAAAGATCCGTAATTACGCGGTAGACTTTGGCAATTGTGCCAGGTTTTCTGGGAAGACTTGGATGTTAAGCTGTTCATCATCCCGGATGGCTAGCGATCGCTTCACCTCACCCAAGTAAAGCGGTTTAGAAGTGCCAGGGGAGGGATGAATAACGGTACGTACCCGAATGGTCAGTAAATTGTCTTTGGCCCGACCTAAACGACCATAAGAGTACAAATCGCTAGCAGCTTGACGCATCGTTGCATCTAATTGGGCGTTGGAAATCGTCGGCGGTACGGAAATCACCGTTTGCGCCCCGCCGGTGTCATAAACCAACTTATAGCGAACCGAACCTGGAACTGCTGTATGGGTAAGCGGTACCAAACTCAAAGAAAATAAACCGGCTGTTAGCACACCCATAAATCCAGTGCTACCCACCAGCCTAAACCGAATACCCCATTGGAAAATAAACCCCAGCACGGTTACAACTGCACTGGCGATGGTAAGAACCGCCGACCATTTGGCTAGTTCTAGAAAAAAAGTAGTCGTTAACATGGCAACTTAAGCGTCTTCCTTTTCATTACTGACGAACCCATTTGGCTGATTGCCATTGGGTGATTCTAAGGCAGCTTTTAAAGTATGCCAGGTGAGGTTAGCACATTTGATCCGAACTGGAAACTGAGAAACGCCTTGCATCACATTGAGCTTGCGTTGCTCTTTGGGGAACTCGGCTTCCCCTTTCATCATGTTTTGGAAACGTTCCACCATTTCCAAGGCTACATCTACTTTCTTTCCCCGCAAAGCATCCGCCATCAAGTCAGCAGAAGCCATTGCGATCGCGCAGCCTTCTCCTTCAAATTTCACATCTTCTATGACGTCGCCTGCTGCATTCATCTGCAATGTCAGCTCAATGGTATCGCCACAAGAAGGATTGTGCCCTCTCTGAGACCGATGCACGGGATTGGTTTGACCCTTGTGCCGTGGCTTCTTGTAGTGTTCTAAAATGACCTGTTGATAAAGGTCGCGTAGATTGCCCAAAGTCATGGCGAGATTGATAAGACGATATTCATCCATCTCGATCCTATCAGTGTCGCTTGATTTCCGGAGGGCTGAAAGCCGAGCATTGACTTCCTAACGCTGAATTTAGATAAAATTTCTAGCCGCGCAGCTCAGGCTAGGGCGTGTCATCAATTAGATAAGCTAGAGCAAGAGAGAGAAGAAAAGGCTGAGCAATGACACGACGGTATGCCCTGCGCGATGACCAATGGGAGCGGCTCAAAGACTTGTT